>URHJ01000018.1 GCA_900547465.1 uncultured Mycoplasmatota bacterium
GGAGAAATATGATACAATATTCAGATAGAAGGAGTTGGTAGCATGAGAAAAAAAGAAAAAAGAAACAAAAAAGAAGTTTGAATATGCAGCTGAATTATATGGTGTTTTATTTGTTTTAATTGCTATTTTAGGTTTAGGCAAGTATGGACCAATGGGAAGATTTATTACATCATTTTTCTTGTTTTTGTTTGGATCTTTATATATGGTTTTTATAGTAGCACTTCTAGTTGTAGGGGGATATCTTATTGTCAAAAGAGAATGGCCTGATTTTTTTACAACGAAGTTGATAGGTACATACATATTCACATTAGGGTTACTAGTTTTAATGCATTGTGAATTTGTAGCGACCAACGATGGTAATATGATGTTAATATTTAAAGAAACTGTAAATCAACTAGTTAGTGGGTTCAATAGTATTATGAAAACAGGTAATTTATCCGATATCTTTGGAGTAGGTGGAGGAATTATTGGAGGAGTATTTGCCATAGTATTTGATAAATTATTCTCATATACTGGAATGAAAATAGTAGCAATTACCCTAATAGCTTTAGGGTTCTCACTATTTATTGGATTCTCACTTTTTGATCTATTAAAAGAAAAATGGGAAAATAGAACTCCAAGAGAAAAGAAAGTCAAAGAACCAAAAGTTAAAGATGAACATAAAAAAGTTATTATTAACGATGGTAATGAAGAGAATGCTAATGAAGAAAAAGAAGAAGGAAAGAAAATTAAAATATCAAATATTGCTGAATTAACTCAAGTTGACAATAATGTAGAAGAAAAGACAGTAGAGAAAACAGATAAAGATGAAGTAAAAGAAAAATCGGTTACTAAGAATCCTGATTATCAACTTCCTAGTCTAGATCTTTTAGATAAACCAAAGAAAAAGAACAAAACTACAGATAACAGTATTATTGAAAAGAATATAACTACATTAGAAAAAGTATTGGAAGACTTTAAAATCAAAGGAAAAGTAGTTGAGGTACATGTAGGGCCTACAGTTGTTCAATATGAACTTGAAATAGCAAGTGGAACAAGAGTTAACAAAATTACAAGTATTAATAGAGAGATATCTCTAGCTCTAGCTAAGAAAGATGTTAGAATTGAAGCACCAATTCCAGGAAAAAATACAGTTGGTATTGAGTTCGCAAATGACACTCCATCACCAGTAAGTTTCTATGAAATAATAAGTAGTAAAAAGATGGTTAATGCCCCAGATAAAAAACTTATGGTACCACTTGGGAAAAGTATCATGGGTGATATCGGAGTATGTGAGATTAACAAGATGCCACATATGTTAATTGCTGGTACTACAGGTAGTGGTAAATCTGTGTGTGTTAATGGAATTATTTGTTCTATTTTGATGAGAGCAAAACCAAGTGAAGTTAAACTTGTTATGGTTGATCCAAAAGTTGTTGAACTTTCTGTTTATAATGGTATACCACATTTATTAAGACCAGTTGTAACAGAACCAAAACAAGCTGCTATTGCCCTTCAAAAAATGGTTGAAGAAATGGAGAGAAGATATCAAGTCTTCAGTGATTCTAAGACTAAAAATATTGAAGGATATAATGAATATGTAGAAAAATGGAATAAAGAACATAAAAATGAAGAATATGAAAAAGAAAAATTACCATATATTGTTGTAATTATAGATGAGTTAGCAGATTTAATGATGGTTGCTGCTAAAGAAGTTGAAGATTCAATCCTTAGAATTACACAAAAAGCACGTGCAGCTGGTATTCATTTGATTGTTGCGACACAACGTCCATCAACAGAAGTTATTACAGGACTTATTAAAGCTAATATCCCATCAAGAATCGCCTTTACTGTAGGATCTGGTATAGATTCTAGAACAATTCTAGATCAAACAGGAGCAGAAAACTTACTTGGAAAAGGAGATATGTTATTCTTACCAATAGGAATGAATTCACCAATTCGTATTCAAGGTTCATTTATATCTGATGATGAAATAAAAAGAATAATAGATCATACAATTTCACAACAAAAGGCTCAATATGATGACGCTATGATGAACTTAGAAGCAACACCGGATAAGAGTGCATCTCAAATTGAAGATATGAAACAAAAAGAAGAGTATGATGATCCCTTATATAATGAGATTGTTGAATTTGTTATAAGTACACAAAAAGCAAGCGCCTCTCTTTTACAAAGAAGATTTAAACTTGGATATAATAGAGCAGCAAGGATTGTTGATTTACTAGAAGAAAGAGGAATAATAGGACCTCCTAACGGATCTAAACCTAGAGAGGTTTTAGTACAGTTAGATAAAAGTGAAGAAGAAACAGAGTAAAATCTGTTTTTTTGTAAAGTAAAAAAAGTTCTATTCGATAGGAAGTGTTTCTTCAAACTAACAAAAATAGATATGAGTAATTCATTTTATACAGGAATAATATCACCTTCTAGTGAATTTGGTGGATTAACAACTGTTAAAATTATCGATCTATCAAATACTGATTTTTCAAAATGCTAAATCTATGGAAGGAATATTAGATGATAATAGTTCATTAACTACATTTGATATTGGTGGAGCAAGCCTATCTACTATGTATCATACGGAGAAGCATTTAGTAATGCCAAATCTGGAGTAAACGTTAAAATAAAAGATGCTACTGCCAAATCATTTATAGAAGACGTATTTACAGATTCTGGAGCAACAGGTACAGCAACAATTGCATAATAACTATATAAGGGTACAGTATATATGTACTCTTATTTTTGTTTCATTAACAAAAAAATAGAACAACAGTTTTTTATAAATTTAATGGATTTTTTATAAATAATATGCTACAATAAGCACATAGGCAGTGATTAAGAAGTAGTAATATAATGATTATTTTTAGAGAGTCTGTGGTTGGTGAAAACAGAAAATATAGTTATATGAATTCGTCTTAGGAGTCCTTATTAATAGTAAGCGTAATTCTTGCGTTAAAAGAATATAAGTGTATAGTAAATAATAAATAACTATAAACTAAGGTGGTACCGCGATTAATTCGTCCTTAGATTATAGTTATTTTTTTTGTAAGGAGGATATAAATATGAAATATGAACAAGTAGAAGAAGTTAAAAAATTATTAGAAAATGATATAAATACTATTTCTAATATGAATGAACTTAATGATTTAAAAGTGAAATATTTAGGTAAAAAAGGTTTAATAACTAGTCTTAATCAATTAATAAAGGATATTCCAAATGAAGAAAAGAAAGCTTTTGGACAAAGTGTTAATGAGGTTAGAGGAATTTTTACAGAGTTTTATGAAAATAGAAAAACTTCTTATGAAGAAGAAATTCTTAATAAAAAGCTAGCAAATGAAGCTATAGATATATCACTTCCTGCCACTAAAGTAGCAAGTGGAGCTCCTAGTATTCTAGAAGAATTAGTAGAAGAAGTAGAAGAAGTATTTATGTCTATGGGATATGATGTTGTAGATGGACCTGAAATAGAGCTAGATAAATATAACTTTGAAATGTTAAATATTCCAAAAGGACATCCAGCAAGAGATGCTCAAGATACATTCTATATAGAAGGAGAAGAAGTCCTACTTAGAAGTCAAACTTCACCAGTTCAAGTTCGTACAATGTTAAAAGGAAAAGGAGAGGTTCCAATTCGTGTAATTTGTCCTGGTAAAACTTATCGAAGAGATGATGATGATGCAACTCATTCACATCAATTTATGCAAATAGAAGGACTATTAGTTGATAAAAATATCTCTTTATCTGATCTAAAGGGTACAATCGATGTTTTAGTAAAAAAACTATTTGGTCCAGAAACTGAAACACGTTTCCACCCAAGTTATTATCAATTTACAGAACCATCTGTAGAAGGAGACATCAGTTGTTTTAATTGCCATGGAGCAGGATGTCATATTTGTAAGAATACAGGTTGGATTACAGTAGTAGGATCAGGAGTAGTTCACCCAAATGTTTTAAAAATGAGTGGATATGATCCAAAAAAATGGAGTGGTTTCGCTTTTGGATTTGGCTCAGAACGACTAGCAATGTTAAAGTATGGAATTAATGATTGTAGAGTTTTCTATAATACAGATTTAAGAGAAGAAAAAGTATTTGATAGAAAGGAGAAGGATTTAAATGATTAGTTTAGAATGGGTAAGTGACTATATTGATATATCAGATCAGGATTTGAAAGAATTAGCTGTAAAAATTACACAATCAGGAATTAATGTAGAAAAAGTAATTACTAATCATATTGATAACTTAGTTATTGGAAAAGTAATCTCTTGCGTAGATCACCCTGATAGTGATCATTTACATGTATGTATGGTTGATGTTGGAAAAAGTGAAGCTATCCAAATAGTTTGTGGAGCACCTAATGTACGTGAAGGATTAAAAGTAATTGTTTCTCTTCCAGGAGCAGTTCTACCAGGCAACTTTGAAATCAAAAAAGGTAAAATTCGCGGAGTAGAGTCAAATGGAATGATTTGTGCTTTATATGAATTAGGCCTAGAAGAAAAAAATGATGAGACTTACGCAAAAGGAATTGAAGAATTAAATAGCGATGCTAAAGTAGGAGAAGATCCAATAAAATATTTAGGACTAGATGATACATTATATGAATTAGATATCCATAAACATAGAAATAATGATTGTTATTATCATATTGGTTTTGCTTACGAAATAGGAGCAATCCTAAATAGAAGAGTAGTACTACCTCAAGATAGCTTTAAAGAAGTGAATGATTCCATCAATAATCACTTTAATCTAGATGTAGAAACAGAAAAATGTCCTTATTATACAGCAAGAATGGTACGTAATATTAAGATCAAAGAAAGTCCAGATTTTATAAAAAGAAGACTTATAAGAGCAGGCATGAGACCAATTAATAATGTTGTAGATATTTCTAATTATGTAATGTTAGAATACGGACAACCACTTCATTTCTTTGATAAGAAAAAATTAGGTGATAAAGTCTTAGTAAGAGATGCTAAAGAAGGAGAAAAAGTAATTACTCTAGATGGAAAAGAAAGAATTTTATCTTCTGCAGATATCGTAATAACTGATGGAGAAAAACCAGTTTGTGTAGCAGGAGTAATGGGTGGCGAAAACACAGAAGTAGATGATAATACAACTGATATCTTAATTGAAGCAGCAATATTTGATCCAGTTAGTATTAGATATACTGCCGCTAAGCTTGATCTTAGAAGTGAAGCATCAATCAGATATGGAAAGGGACTTAATTTTGAATATACTGATAAAGCTTTAAAACGAGCTTGTCATTTACTTGAAAAATACGCAGATGCTGAAATTCTAACTGATATTGTTAAACACGATAAAGTTGATAAAACTATTAAAACAGTAGAATTTAGTCCAGATGATATTAATAAATTACTTGGAATTAAAATAGATGAAGAAGATATGAAAGTTGAACTTGGAAGACTAGATTTTGCCTATGAATATAAAGATAGAAAATTTACAGTTACAATTCCAAGAAGAAGACTAGATATTGATCCATATGTTAACGATATAGCAGAAGAAATTGGAAGACTTTATGGTTATCAAAACTTAGTTTCAACTTTGCCTGTTGTTCCAATTAGAAGAGGGGACTATAAAGGAGATGTTAAGTATCGTAAACAAGTATCTAAAAGACTTAGAAGATTAGGTTTAAATGAAGCCAAAACTTATACTTTAATTTCACCTGATATGGCTAAATTATTTGACTATGAACATAAAGAAAAAGTCATATTACCAAACCCAATGAGTATTGACAAGAGTGTTGTAAGAACATCAATCATTCCATCACTATTAAATGTCTATGATTACAATAAAAAACGTAAAGTTAAAGATATTCTACTTTATGAAGTTGCGAAAACATATGATAAATCATATAACGAAGAAAGCAAGATAGCAGGACTTCTATCAGGTAATTATATCTCTAATGGTTGGAATTTTGCTAAAAAGGTAGATTTCTATGTTGTGAAAGGAATTGTAGAAGATTTACTTGACTATATGGGATTTAAAAATAGATATAGCTTTACTGCAGGTGGAGTAGATGATTTACACCCAGGAATAAGTGCTAAAATCTTATTAGACAAAAAAGAAATAGGTATTATTGGTAGAGTTCACCCTAAGATTTTAAAAGACGAAGTATATGTATTTGAAATATCTCTACAAGCACTAATGACAGAAATTAAACCATTAAAATACAAAGAAGCTCCAAAATACCCAAGCATGGAAAAGGACATGGCATTTATTCTTGATAAGAGTATAGAAGCTGGAAAAGTTATCGATATAATAAAAAAAGCTGGAGGTAGAATCTTATCAGATGTAACTGTATTTGATGTTTATGAGGGAGAAAACATTGATAATTCAAAAAAATCAATAGCATTTAAACTTAACTTCATGGATATTAACAGAACATTAAATGAAGAAGAAGTTATGCAATCATTCAAAAAAATTATTGAAAAAGTAGAAAGTGAATTCCAAGCTAAGTTAAGAGACCAATAAAAAAATAAAACATTTTCGTTTTATTTTTTTTCATCTTCCATACTATTTCCTTCACTTACTCGTGTTTTTATAATATCTAACATCTTATTTTTTAATTGTTGATCAGCACCTTGCCAAACTATTTCAAAAAACACTCCCATACCAGGTAATGTTACTTCATCATTTGATTCAATTGATTCGTTGATAGCGTCTTGTAAACTATCATAGTCATCTCCCTTAAAATTATTAATAATATGTTCTCTTATACTCATAATTATCCTCCTCATATTTATAATGATTCGGTTTTAAAAATTTTATTCAATAATATTAGAATTAGTTACTTTCTTATATAAATAGTAAATAATCTGTAAAATCCATAAAACAACTTGCATAAAAAATTATCTCTATGATATAATAAAGATGTCTAGGAAAGTTCGAAACTGGCAACTTATAAAACCGACTAAATTGACGATACGGGAGTTCGGATCTGTCACTGGTGTTGAATACCTATTTTTATAGGGATCCTAAAGGTGACGTATGGACACCCACCTGTTTGAATGCAGGTTTTATCGTTGTGCTAAGCCGATTTCTTGGACTTTTTTTGTTGCTTAAATATTTAATGTGTGGTATAATATCTCTGCTAGAGGTGATGATGATGTTAGTAATGCCAATATTAATAAATTCCAACAAACATTCTCATGCTAAAATATGTAACGTTGAAATAAAATTAAAAAATGCAGCTAAAGTCAAAAAAAATACTGACTTAAAGGGATTTGATCAAAGTGATATCATTGTAAATGGAGCAAGTTTCAATAATTCTGTTTATAATGTTCCAAAGAAAAACCCAAATGCTGTAGTAAACTTTGTTAGAAACAATAATATGAGATCAGATAGAAAAAACTTTTTAATTTCTACTAGGTCATATTCTCATTCTTCATTATTTGATTTATATAATGTTGATGTACCTTCAAGAAAAATTTCATCAGGACTTGATAATCTACTTGGATCAGTATTAATTGATATGCAAAAAGAAATACCCGATATTAAACGTGGTCGTAATATAGATTTAAAACAGTTAGGTGTTGACGATCATATAACAGATGATAAACTTGAAAAATTAAGATATATAGTTGAAAATGTAGAAGATAAAGACAAATGGGATTATTTGTTTTCAGCAAATGGAATAGGAAACTTAAAATCAACCCTAGATTTTATGAGTCTATTTGATTTTACAATTATTAATGAAGCAACAGTATCAAAAGATGAGCTAAAATCAGTTATAAATTCATTTTCGTATTTACATGATCAAAATTTTAGAACTTTACAAAAATATTATGATAAAGCATCAAATAATAGAGAAGTTTTTCATAAGCTAAATATTTTAAGCCAATTAATATATGAAAAGCCAGTACATCTTATTCATCAAAAAGAAGATGAGAAAATTCTCATTATGAGAAAAAAAGAAAGTAAGGGAGAGTTAGATGCAGCCTAATTCATTTACTAGACTAGAAGCTTTAATTGGAATAGATAGTGTTGAAAAATTAAAAAATTCAACTGTAATGATAGTTGGTATTGGCGGAGTAGGCGGCTTTGTTTGTGAAGCTTTATCAAGGAGTGCAATAGGAACTATGATTTTAGTTGATTTTGACACAGTAGATATTACCAACCTAAATCGACAAATTATCGCAACTAGAAAAACTATAGGTAGGAAAAAAGTAGATATTATGAAAGAAAGAATAAATGATATTAACCCAGATTGTCAGGTTATAACATACGATTTATTTCTTAATGATGATAATTTTCAAAAAATAGACATTTCAAAAATAGATTTCTTAATAGACTGTTGTGATAGTGTTAATACTAAAAAAATGCTCATGAAAGAAGCAATAACTAGAAATATAAATTATATTCCAAGTATGGGAACTGCCAATAAAATGGATCCATCAAAACTAGAAATTATAGAACTTTCAAAAACAATAAACGATCCAATAGCTCGTATCATGAGAAAATTTGCAAAAGATATGAAAATAAAAAAGAAGATAATGGTATTATCTTCGACTGAATTACCTAAAAAAAATGGCAATGTATTAGGTAGTAATTCGTTCGTTCCGAGCAGTGCAGGTCTTTTAATTGCTAGTTATGTGGTAAAAATACTAATAAAGTGATTATAAAATCACTTTTTTATATGTAAAAAATTGGTTTATTATTAGTGTAATTATTTGATACTTCATTATTTTGAGCAGAAGATTTATAGCTGTTTGAAGAGTTAGAACTATCAGAATCTTTAACGGCCCCAGCTATTTTAAACATCGTTTTAGCATTATCAATCATAGGTTTAACTTGATAAACTATAGGGATAGCCTGATTTATTATACCAAGTGATTTTTGAGTATTAGATAAAATTGTACCCCAATTTAACCTAGATACACCTCTTGCTGCCGCTGCAGTTCCACCACCACCAAATAATCTTGAAATAAGACTAGGCCTTGCAACACTTTGATAAAAATAAGGATTATTATACATATTGGACACCTCTAATACAATATATGTAAAAATAGTTTGTTTGTTCCGTTTTAATTATTGTTAGCTAAACTTTTTTATGATATACTAAACTATAGAATAATAAGGAGGAAAGATATGGAAACACTGATGAAACCATTTATATTTATTTATCACGTAGTCAGTTCTATTTTAAGCTTTCCTTCTAAAATACTAAACGGAAAAGTAGAAGAGGGCATAGAAACTGCCAGAATGAATATAAGTAAAAAAAATGATAGCATCAAAGATGAAAAAAGTAGTGGCAATCCGGAATCTGAGACAAGCAATTATGAAAATTTAAAACAAAAAGTACCAAAAAGACAAACTAAACCATTAATTGCATATAGATATACTGTTTTAGATAGTAATAAGAAAAAAATCACAGGTATTTTTGAAGCCGAAAGTGAAAGTGACATACGTGGATTTTTAACATCACAAGGCTATGAAGTATTAAAAGTAGAAGTAAAAAAACCATATGATATTGAAATAGGTGGAAATGGTCCTATCAAAGCAGGAGCCTTATCCTTTGCCTTAACTCAAATGTCTACATATATTAAAGCTGGAATTCCATTAGTTGATTCCGTAAGAATCTTAGCAAAACAATCAAGAAAGCCAAATGAGAAAAGAGCCTATGAAAGATTAGTATATGACCTATTAAAAGGTGAAAACCTATCTGATGCTATGTTAAGACAAGAAAAAACATTTCCAAAGTTACTAATTAATATGGTAAAAACAGCTGAAATGACTGGAGATCTTCCATCAATACTAGATGATATGGCAGATTATTACACATCAATTGATCAAACAAGAAGACAGATGATTAGTGCTATGACATATCCAACTGTAGTTATTATAATGGCTTTATGTGTTTTAGTTTTCATGCTAATTTACTTAGTGCCACAGTTTGTTCAATTATACGAAGACCAAGATGCTACACTACCAGCTATTACTTTATTCATTATGGGAGCAAGTGACTTTTTGAAGTCATATTATCTATGGCTTATTCTAGCAACAGCTGTACTTATCATATTATTTTATTACTTATATAATAATGTTAAAAGTTTTAGAACTGGAGTTCAAACATTATTAATGAAAACACCAATAATAGGAAACATTATTATATATAGTGAAATTTCTACGTTTACAAAAACCTTTGCTTCTCTCCTAAACCATGGAGTATTTATTACTGATAGTATGGAGGTTTTATCTAAAATAACCAACAATGAAATATATAAAAGAATAATTGCCAATACACTAAACAATTTAGGAAAAGGTGAATCAATTTCTAAATCATTTAAAGGAGAGTGGGCTTTTCCAGTTGTTGCTTATGAAATGTTAGTAACTGGTGAAAATACTGGACAACTAGGTTTGATGATGGAAAAAGTTGCTGACCACTTCCAAAACCTTCATAAAAACTTAGTTAATCAGATGAAGAGTTTAATAGAACCATTAATGATTGTTGTACTCGCTGCCATCGTAGGAGTTATCTTACTTGCTATAGTTGTACCAATGTTTGATATATATGGAAAAATTCAATAGGTGATGTTATGCAGATATTATATATTATATTATTTTTTATACTAGGTACCTGCCTAGGTTCTTTTTACACAGTGGTTGGTTTAAGATTACCACGAGGAGAAGGGTTTTGTTTTTCAAGAAGTTATTGTGATGAATGTAAACATGAGTTATCATTTATTGAAATGATTCCAATTGTTTCATACATATTTCTTAAAGGAAGATGTAGATGGTGTTCAAGTAAAATAAATTCACTTTCTACTTACATTGAGTTCTTCACCGGATTGCTATTCGCAGTCGCATTTTATAGTTATGGTTATACATATGACTTACTTATTGCACTAGGAATTATTTCTCTACTTGTAATTGTTCTAGTTTGTGACTTAACATACTTAATTATTCCGGATGAAGTCCTAGTTTTCTTCAGTCTATATTTTATAGCAATTCAATTTTTAAAATTAAGCTTTATGGGAATGCTTTCACATATAGGTATTGGAATATTCTTATTTATAGTAATGTATTTAATTATGTTGATAGGAAATAAAGTATTTAAAAAAGAAAGTATGGGTGGAGGAGATGTCAAGATGATGTTTCTCTTTGGACTTGTTCTAGATCCATTACTTGGTGTTTTAACAATCTTTATAGGAAGTTTATTTGCCCTACCACTTTCTCTATATTTATATTTTTCAAAACAAGAAAACGTAATTCCATTTGGACCATTTCTAGTAATTGCCTTTGCATTTATCTTCTTCATGAAACTAACTCCAGAACAATTTATTCATTTTTTAGGATTATGATAAATTTTCCTTTCTTTTTTTTTGCATTTATTATATTATATTCATAGAAAAAGGTGAGTTATATGAGTAGAAATTTAACAATTTTACCAGCAGATACATATACAGTTATAAATAAAACAGTTATAACTAGTAATGACAAAAAAATTATAACTATGTTATATCAACCAATAATAGGTTACACAGCTTGTAGTCTTTATTTTACTTTATTAGATGACCTGGATAAAAAAGAACAAGTTAGTAATCCCATAACTCATCACCATTTAATGGCTATTATGCAATTAAAATTAGAAGAAATTGTCAAAGCTAGAGAAAAACTAGAAGCAATTGGTCTTTTAAAATCATATCTAAAAAAAGAAAGTGTTAATAAATATGTATATTTATTATTTTCACCACTATCAGCTAATGAAATTTTTAATCACCCCATCTTAAATATAGTTTTATATAATAACCTAGGTAAAGAAGAGTATGATAAATTAGTAAACTATTACAAAGTTCCAAGAATTAGTTTAAAAGATTATGAAGATATTACCTTATCATTTGATGATGTATTTTCTCCTATTGCGGGAAGAAGTATAGATGTTCAAGATGATATAGTTAAGAAAAATTCAAATAGTATTTTATTAAATAAATGTATAGATTTTGATTTTTTAATTTCTTCAATTCCTAAAGAAATGGTTAATGAAAAATGTTTTTCTTCAGATATTAAGGAATTAATTAATTCACTTGCTTTTACTTATAATATTGATGATGATACCATGATTTCTTTAGTAAGAGACTCACTTAATGAAAAAGGAAATATTGATAAAACTATCTTACGTAAATCTTGTCGTAACTATTATCAATTTGAAGAAGCAGGCAGATTACCAACTATGGTTTATCATAGACAACCAGATTATTTGAAAAAACCAGTTGGGGATTCAAGTAAATGGGCTAAGATGGTTTATACCTTTGAAAACATAAGTCCATATGACTATTTAAGAGCTAAGTATAAAGGTGCCGAACCAACAGCTAGAGATTTAAGATTAATTGAAAACCTACTAATAGATCAAAAACTTGCTCCTGGTGTTGTCAATGTACTACTTGCTTATGTTTTAAAAATCAATAATCAGAAATTAAACAAGAGTTATATTGAAACAATAGTAGGGCAATGGAAAAGACTTAATATAGAAACAGTAGAAGATGCTATGAAAATTACAGAAAAAGAACATAAGAAAATGAAAAAAATAATTGGAAAAGAAACACCAAAAAGAACTAGTAGTAAGAAAGTTGAACAGTTACCTGCCTGGTTTGATAAAGACTTAGATAAAACTACACCATCAGATGAAGAACAAGATGAATTAGATAGAATTTTACAGGAATTAGTGTAAAGTAAGTTATATATATAATTTATAAATAAATATCCAGAAAATATAATATAATAAAGGAATTGTATTATATTTTTTTAGTTTTGTACTTTCTAGTAAGCTTGTCATTTTAAAAAAAATATGATATATTCTAAAAGTACGAAAAAAGAGATTATAAAGGTGAATATTGATGTTAGATAAATATATAGTAGAATTTGAAACAATTATTAAACCGATTTTAAGTAATGATGAATTCTTAAAAACAAAAGAAAAGAGACACCATGGTATAACAAGATTTGATCATCTAATGCGAGTTTCATATTATTCTTTCCTTATTACTAAGATTCTTCGTTTAAACTATGAAGAAACAACTAGGGCAGCTTTACTTCATGACTTCTTTCTAAATGAGACAAATAAGGATACTAAAATTGGTAAACTTAGAAATCATCCATACTATGCCTTAGAGAATTCTTTAAAATATTATGACTTAACTGATAGAGAACAAGATATTATAAAAACTCATATGTTCCCAGTTACATTTACACCTCCAAAATATTTAGAGAGTTGGATTGTTGATTTAGTAGATGATTTTGCTGGTATTTATGAGAAATATAAGAGTAGTTGCGCTGAGTTTAAGACTGCTGTTACATTTATAACAATTTTTTTCATTAATTTTATTCAAAAATAAAACTACTTTCTCGTTTATTTGAAAGTAGTTTTTATTTTTACTCGAAAAGTTCGAGTTTATTATCAATCTGGTGTCCACGGGCAGATTCGAACTGCCGACCTATCGCTTAGGAGGCGATTGCTCTATCCAACTGAGCTACGTAGACATAAATTTACATATTTAGAATATCATATTTTTATAAAATAAAAAAGTCATAAATTTACTAAATGTTATAATTGTACTATAATATAATTACTTATTTCTTATTAGGAAGGTTAATATTATGGAAGGCAAGTTTTATATATCAACAAAAAAACAAAATGAGATACCGTTAGATAAAATATGCAATAACCTAGAAAAAGGTATCATAAGTAAAGCTAGTGAAGTAGTTACAACAATAGGAATTAAACCAACTATAGGAACATTAACGGATGCAGAAAAAAATACAACTAAATATGTTTTGATTGAACGATATGATAAACAATTTTCAAAACTAAACTGTCCATTATACGTTTATGAATTAAATAAAAAAAATTTACCAGTTAAGATAAAAAAGATAGAAAACTTATATAGTTATTTAGTTAATAACAACAAATATTCTCTGATAAATAACAATGATAGTGATAAATGGTGGTACAATATCCCATTTGATAACGGTGATGTTATAAGAGATTATTTTTTAAATACTGTTATAGAAAGTGATGATCAGGAAAGAGATATAATGTATTTACTACTTTATTATCCAAATGAAGCAGCCATCATAAATAAACTAGAGTTACTAATGAGTAAAATGTCAAAAACAGATTTCACAACCTTTACCTCAAAAATATATAATAAAAATGATAAAATGATTAATCATCAATTAATAAATGAAAAAGTTAAAGAATATTCACAAAAAACTAAACTAAAAAATTTACTTTTTAAAAATCATAAATAATATATAATAAGGAGCATGTATGAGTAAAAATAGATATATATTACCATTTAAAGGTAGTTTTTATGTTGAGTTTGGAGGTGTCTCTGAAAAAGATTCCCATTCTTGGGATGTTATTTCACAACGTTATGCTTATGATTTTGAAATAAGAGATAATAACGATAAGCCATACCACGACAATTACTTAGAATTAAAAAAATATTATAGCTATAACAAAGATATCGTTGCGCCATTAGATGGTTATGTAGCATCAATATGTAATTGCTATCAAGACACTGAAATTAAAGAAGGAAGACCAATTACTTGTGATTGTGATGATGTACGAGGTAACCATATAATTATAAAACATAAACATGGTGAATACAGTTTAATTGCTCATATACTGAAGGATAGCTTTCAGGTAAAAGAAGGAGATATCGTAAGACAAGGACAAGTTATTGCTAAAGTAGGAAATAGTGGTAATACCAATGGTCCACACATTCATTTTCAGATTCAAGATAGATTAGATAGCAAAAATGCCAAAGGTATAAAAATAAATTTTAAAAATATAAAGATAAGAAAGAACAATCGATATATTCTTAGAAGATATATAAAGCATGGTTATACAGTAGAAAATAAATAGATTAAATATTGTAAAATCATACATATTTTCATTATAAAAGAAACTAATTCACCGACTAGTTTCTTTTTTTTGAACCAAAAATTAATATAAATTATTAAAATTACCCATTTGCAATAATAAAAGATACCAAGTATTATGCATGTGAAGGAGGGAAAATAATGAAGAGTAAATTAAAAAAAGTAACATTTGTCTTAATAGTTATTATATTGTTTTTCTTATTATTAATTGGATTTGTATCAACAAAAAAGAGTAAAAACATTGGAACAAAGAGTAATGATAAACCTATCAATTTATACAAGTATAAGAATAAAGATATTAATAAAAATAAAAAAGTAGAAGAAAGTGTTTCCGAAGAAATCAAAACTAAATATTTAGTAAAATTTGATAACAATGGCGGAGAGGGTAATATGAAATCGATTACCTGTCCTTCTTCTGAAATATGTAAATTACCAAATAATTTATTTAAAAAATATGGTTATAATTTTATTGGTTGGTCAATAAAAAAGAATGGAAATATTATTCTAAATAATGGTAGTTACTTTAAAAATTTATCTATAGAGGATAAAGCTGTAGTAACATTATACGCAAAGTGGGAAATGTTAAAATTTAATATAGCATTTTTAGATTATGATGGTAAAGTACTTTTAAGAAAAATGAAAAACTTTAATGACATAATAGATTTTCCAAATAGTCCAAGTAGAATAGGGTACACATTTATAGGTTGGGATAACGACACAAAAAAAGTAGAAAAAGATGAAGACTATAATGCCAAATATAAAATTAATAACTACAGTATTTTGTATAATCTTGATGGAGGAATCTTAGATAAAAAAATAACTACATACAATATAGAAACAGATAATATTAAAATTGGTAAGCCTCTAAAATACGGTTATATTTTCACTGGTTGGAAATCAAATAATTCAAGTAATATTATAGAAAACTACATAATAAAAAAAGGAAGTTATGGTGACCTAATTCTTAATGCAATATATAAACCAAAAGAATATAAAATTAACTTTGATACAAATGGCGGTAAAGAAAAATTTGCTTCTAGAACTATTAAATTTAATGAAAGTTACAAAGAATTACCAATACCTACAAAAAGAGGTTATGATTTTACAGGCTGGTTTCAAAATAATGAATTAGTAGATAATAATACCATAGTTAATAAGGATAGTAATGACGATATAACTCTAATAGCAAAATGGCTTCCAAAAGAATATAATATTGCATTAAATCCTAACGGAGGATATGTAGGTGAAAAAGATATTAAAATAAAATATAATGAAAAGTATGGTAACTTACCAATACCTACAAAAAATGGTTATAAGTTTATTGGTTGGTACTACAATCAAGAAAAGATAGAACAAGATACTATATTAGAAGTAGACTGCGATCATGAATTGATAGCACATTGGAAAGAAAATAGATATAATGTTACTTACTTAAATAGTGATGGCACACTTTTTCAAAAATTAACTATAAGAGCAACAGAAAAAATACCAAACTTAGATTATAATGTCGATAAATATCATGTTTTTAAAGGTTGGAAAGATAATAATAGTTTAGATATTTCAAATATTAATAGTCCAATAACTAGTGATATTATATTAAAAGCAATAGTAAGTGAAACCAACTGTTACCTATTAACAGGACAAGCTCAAGATGGTGATTTATCAAGGATATCAAGGTTCAAAGATCTACTTGCTGAAAAAAACTTAACAGGAAGATTTAATTTAGAAAATACAGGATATTATTCTTATGTTACAGATTTATATAATTATTCAAACATTATTGAAGGTGCAAGACATCTTTTAAATAGTGCATCAGATAAAGAATGGCCTAATCTTAAATGGTTATTAATAAGTTGCGATAATGGATATAAAGAAAGATTGAGGTGATAATATGAAATTTCTGATACTAATAGTTTTGACAGTTAACTTTATAATTTTATGCATGTGTAAAATAGCAAGCAAATATAGTAACTATGAAAAATAACCACTTATTCAAAATATTCAGTAATTATTGAATCTGAATATTTTTTTATATTCTCAAGTTCTTCTCTAGACTTAATTGTCCATGATATTACACACATTTTTTCTCTCAGTTTTTGAACTTTACGGCATGAAATAATATTTTTATTATAAGCAATAAAATCAGGTTTTAAAATATCTAGAATAATTTTAGAATCCATAATATTATAACAAAAACCCTTAGTATTAGTAATTAACAAACCACAAATATATTTAGGTCTAACTTTTTTTAAATAATTAATATATTTAGGATGAAAAGATTGAATTAAAATAAAACCATTATAATTATCAAGCAATTTAATTAGCTCCTTACAAGTTTTACTAATTCTTTTATCATCTTTTATTTCTATATCTATTAGAACTTTACCATCTACTAATTTTAAAACATCTGATAATAATGGAATTTTTTCTTCAGTACTTAATAAATTAAATTGTTTAAGTTCATCATACATACATTTTCTAATTTTTTTATAAGTACCAGTCATTCTAATTAAATTATCATCATGAAATACTACTAATTTGTTATCTTTTGTTAAATGAATATCTAATTCAATAGAAACATTACTGTTAATTGCTCTTTTAAAAGACTTCATTGAATTCTCAGGAATGTTTAGATTATTATAAATTCCTCTATGAGCAATAAAAATAAATCTAGTTTTCTTTTTCATAACCAATTATATGTTATAAAGAAAAGAATTAGAATAATGATTAGTTGTTGAAAATAAATAAATTTTATTATATTATATAATTAGGAATTATAAAATAAGGTGGTCATTATGAAAAAAAAGAAGAAGGTAAAATCAAAGAAAGGTTTTACATTGATAGAATTACTAGGAACAATTGTAATAATAGGAATATTAGGAACAATTGCAATAACTGCAGTAGTTAACATCAAAAAAAGTACTAATAGTAGATTTGATAATTCTCAAGTAGAACTAATGAAACAGGCTGGGCAA
Source organism: uncultured Mycoplasmatota bacterium (assembly GCA_900547465.1). Lineage (GTDB taxonomy): Bacteria > Bacillota_I > Bacilli_A > RF39 > UBA660 > UMGS995. The sequence goes on from URHJ01000018.1 coordinate 17,871, forward strand.
ACATATTTTACAGATAATAAAAGACTGTTACCAATAGTAGAGGGGCAAACCAATTTTGTTACATTAGATGAATTAATTGAAAAAGGATATATAAACAAATTATATAATTCTAAAAAAGAAGAATTTGATGCAAAAGACTCTTATGTTTGGGTACAAAAACAAGATAATGGTAGCTATAAGTATGACTGTTATTGCACAATTAACGGAACAACATTAGCAGGAACAACTATTATACCTAGATCAGAAGTAAATAATACCAAGATTACATTTGAATACATTGGAAATTTCTATAATGCTAACAACAGACATTATACAAATGGTAAAAGCGATGCAACAATAAGAGTTAGTTTGATTAGAGAAGAAGTTTCAAAATATAAATACGAGATTTACAAAAAACTTTCAACAGGAGAAGATGGCTACGTCCAATATAAAATCAGTCAAAGAGATCAACTAACAGATAGTACAGTTGATATACAGCTAAAATCAAAAGATTATAGTGAAGGAGAATATTTTATTTTAGTTACAGCTTACAATAAATCAGGAAGAGCTAGTCAATCAATTTATAGCGATGGAATATATGTAGATAAAACACCACCATCATGTAATATAACAACAACGTATCAAAAAGATCCAAACAGCGTACAAAATTTATGGTATAGTTCCAAATCAAAAAATGGTAACAATCAAGAACTAGGATTAAATAAAAAATTACCAATATCTATAGATGGCGATGATGATGGTTCAGGAGTTAACAAAAATAGTCGTCATATATTTTTAGATAGTGGATATTATACGCAGTTAGATAATGGAGATGGAACATATAATGTAGGAAACACTAATAAAAATGGTCAAGAATATTATGCAACAATAGAAGATAATGTAGGAAATAAAGCTACATGTAGTCAAATATATTATGTAGATACGGAACTACCAACATGTAAAGTAAATCCAGTAAGTAAAAATGAACCTGTAAATGGTTGGTATAATATATCAAGTACAGATAGTGCTGAACTTGGTATACTACTATCGAAGCTTGATAATGTAGATATTTCAGACTATGGACTAACAACTAGTAGTACTGTAACATATAATAAAAAAGGTGAAGGCACTCAAAATGATACAACAAATAAAGGTGTTAATTGGTATGGATATGTAAAAGATTATGCAGGAAATACTAATAGCTGTTCAGCAAACTTTAAAGTTGATATCCATGCACCAGCAATCAAATCATTTACACTTACTAATAGTCAGGATAATTATAATGATATCCAGCCTAATATTAAAATAAATATTGATGACAAGAACAATATTACATATGGATTCTATAGCAATCATACAAAACTTGCCAGAAATTATACCGAAAAAGGAGAACAGACTTATAAATTTAGTGCACTGAATCCAAACAGAATAGATGACTTTAATGGTTCAACGAGTGCAGGTTATAATGGTGCAACTTACAATATAAATGCAAGTGCATTAGATGAAGCTGGAAATGAAACAATTGCAACATCAAATGATTATACAGTTTATACGCAGTGTAGCGAATATAACACTACACAGGGTAGTTATGGAACTTGTTCTGACACATGTGGTGGAGGTATACAATATGCGCCAGAAGTTTATACCGATTCCCATTTAGGTGTATCAGTATCATGTGGTAAAACTGATAATGCATATGCACGGTCATGCAAAATGGATGACTGTCCAGATGATGAATACGACAATGAGTGTGATAGTGATGAAGGTTGTGATACATCTGATAAACTAATTTGTCCAAAAATAAAATCAAAAACAAAGGCAGAAAAATGGACAAATGTTAACAAGGTATATTTTACTTTGGATTTTACAAATTCTAATGCAAGTTCATATGATTATTATACTAAAAACCTAAGCAATGCAAATTCAAAATATGGTATACAGTTTAAAGATCAACCTGTGACAGAAACAACTAGAGGATTAGAAAAAGAAGGAAAGAGAAAAGCTAAAATAGTTATAAAGGATAGCAGTGGTAATACCAAAAACTGCTATACCAAAGTGTATTATATTGATAGAACTCCTCCAACTGTTAGTAGCCCAACCGAAACTTCGAAGTGTAACAACTTAGTTACAACTAAGTATTTCAATGTTACTATTGAAGATAAACTTGCTGGTTTAAAAACAGGAGCATTTAAATGGTCTACTACAAATAAAATTAATGCGGGTAATTCTATCAAAAGATCAGGAAAATCACATGTTGAATGTATTGCTACAAGTGCTGAAGATGAAAACAAGTTAAATTTAAGCTATAATGTTTGTGATAAAGCTGGCAATTGTAAATCTAAAAACTGGAAATAATTATAAAATAAAGTACAAAGATTATCTCTTTGTACTTTTCTATGATATACAATTATATTTATTTTTGTTATAATTAGTACTAGTAGAAAGAAGAGGATATTATGAATAAAAAAATAGGTGTATTTGATTCTGGATTAGGTGGCCTTTCTATATTGAAAGAATTAGTTAAAGTGTTACCTAATGAAGATTATTTGTTTTATGGTGATAGCATCAATAATCCATATGGAGAAAAAAATGAATCTGAACTTTTATCTATTACTTCAAAGATAGTAGAACATTTATTAGAAAATGATTGCAAGATTATTGTAATAGCCTGTAATACCGCCACAACGTCTTGCATGAAAAAACTAAGAAAAATGTATCCTAACACTATTTTCGTTGGTACAGTTCCAGCTATTAAAGTGGCCTACGATAATCATTATAAAAATACACTTGTTTTATCAACACCATATACTACAAGATCAAAAAGAGTAGCTGAACTACTACATGACTACCACAACCAAGCACAAAAAATAACTCTAATCTCTGGTGGCAACCTAGCTCATTTGATAGATAGTGGAAATAAAGATGAAATTATGAGATTTTTAAAAGAAAATTTATCTCATTATCATGATGCAGACTCACTAGTTTTAGGCTGTACTCATTACTCACTTATAAAAGAAGAAATAAACGAAGTCCTACCTAACGTAGCACTTTTAGATGGTTGCCATGGAGTTTCTCTAGAAGTTAAACACCAATTAGAAAACCATCATTTGTTGAATTTATCAGAAAAAAGGGGTAAAATAATAATAGAAAATAGCAAGAGTCAAGATTTAGTTGATAAAAGCTATGAAATATTAAGAAAATAGGTGATGTGATATGAACGAAAAAAAAGAAAAAGCCATATTATTTCTTATTAATGGTTTAGGTGTAGCATCTAAAGATTCTTTTTCTATTAATTATGGAGAGTTAATGCCAAACTTATCAATGTTAATGAACAATTACTTTTATACAACACTAGAAAACATTAACTATAATTACAATAACGGTTTCCGTAACTTTAGTCTTGGACATGACTTACTTCCTACATATAAAAAATTAGAAGAAGACACAGAATTTGCTAACAATCAGACAATTATTAACATTGCTGCCGATGCCATTCATAATCGTTCTAAAGTTCACTTGTTTTGTTTCCTAGATAATGATAAAGTTATAAATCAAGTAGTTAAAATTATATCAGTTTTAAGACCAAAAGGTGATTTTTATATCTATATTCATATAGTTCTAAGACAAAAAGATTGTATTGAATATGACAATGTTATAAAACGTATAAAATCGTTAGAAGATAAAATAACACTATATCAAAATACTACTATTGGAACTATCGTTGGAGAAAGAAAATTTATTAATGATGAATATTATAGTCTAATTACTAAAGGAATGGGAGAAAAATGGCCAGATTATAATAGGAAATTAAACTATACAAAAGCAGAAGAAACATTACCACGTGATGTTGATCCATTCTATATGAATACAGGTTTTCAACTAGCCGTAAATGATATAGCATTATTCTTAAATTATGAAGATGTAGACTGCAATGCATTTATTGATAAAATTACAAACGTAAAACTTTATACACTTTTCCCTATGAAAGATTATTCCTATGCAGTAAATATTTATGAAGAAATTAAGCCAACTATGTACTTTTCTAAAACATTAGAAGAAAATAATTTAAAATGTTTAGTCTTAACAACAGAAGGTAGAAAACCATCAATAAATTATTACTTAAATGGATTAAGTGATTTAACATCTCCTAATATTACATATATGAATATCAAAGAGGTAGCAGATGTAGTAAGTGTTATTAATGATCAATATGATTATATTATATTTGATTATGATATAGGCGTATTTAAAGAGTTAAGTACAATTAAAGAGTTTTTAATGGATCTAGATAAGAAAATAGAGTCAATTTATAATCTATGTGATCAAAGAGATTACAATTTCTTTATAGCGTCATTATATGGCATATATAAAACATACATAGTAGGAGTAGATAGAGAGGTAAAACTTGATTATTCAAAAGAAGTTCCAGCTATTCTAGTTAATAAAGTGCTAACTAAATCTAAGTATAGTTTCAAGTATGGTACAACCTTTGATCTATCAAATACAATTTTTTCAATTATTACAAATAATCCTAATATCCCAACATCAATAAAGAAAAAAGGATTTTTATCTATGTTTACAGATTAGTGTAAACCAAAGTAGAAATTATTAGAGACATTAGTTTTTATATGGTATATTAAATATGGTGATTATATAATGCAAACTAAATTATATCGTAATTTATATGAACTTATTCATCCTAGTATTTCAAGAAAAAACATAACAGAATATTCCATTGTTTTAAATGATAATGTTCTACCAATTAAAGTATTTTATCCTAAAATAGGAGTGGAATTGAATCGAGTTATTTTATACTTACAGGATGTAAAACAAACATCTGAGTTTTATAAAAAAATGGCAGAAGAATTAAGCTCAGTTGTTTTACTGGTAGAGAATGATAATAATGATCCATCATATATTAGGACTATTGAGTATATAAAAGAAGAACTAAAAAAATATTTAGTGACTGATAATTTTTCTATTATAGTAGAAGGACATTATTGTAATGTAATAAATAGTGCCAACCTTGAATTACCAAAAACAGTTTATCTAAATCCTATAAATAAATTAGATTTAAATTATCAGTCTATAATTATTACCAATACTAAAGAAATAGAAGGAGATAGTATTTTCCATTATAAAGGAGAATTTACTCACGCTATGAGTGAAGATGGTCTAGCAATTAGAGAAAAAATCTTCTCAACAATTAGAAATTTAATTAAATAGAAACAAAATATGGAGGTATATAATGGAAAAAAGAAAAACAAAAAAAGAAATAGTAAAAATGCTTTTAAATACAGATCTTCAAGAACAAGATGAAGCAGAATTACTAGATTTATTAATTGAACAACCAATTTCTATTGACGTTGATAAATTAGAAGAATCAAAAATGACAATGGGTGACAGAATTGCTGACAAAATTAGTGAAAAAGCTGGTAGTTGGGGATTTATTTTAGGATTTTCTTTCTTCTTAATAGGCTGGATTATTTTAAATACTATTGTCTTAAAAGATGGAAGTGAAATAGATGAATATCCATTTATTCTTTTAAATTTAGTTTTATCATGTATCGCAGCACTTCAAGCACCAATCATTATGATGAGTCAAAATAGACAAGCAGAAAAAGATAGTATAAGAAACCAAAATGATTATAGAACAGACTTAAAGAGTGAATTGATATTAGAATCGCTCCATGATAGTCTAGAACAGATTCTAAAAAACCAAAAACAAATCGTAAAAATGTTAAAGGAAGATGACGATAAAAATGAAAAGAATTAAACTAATTTTGTTACCAATTTTACTTTTAATAGTATGTGCATGTAGTAGGGTAGATAGTCGCAGCAGCATTATTGCGGATAATATAGACTCGTCAAAATATGATACAAGTAAATATTCATATGTTACTTGTACTAGAGATACAACAACTACAAATGGGGAAGATGTAGTTATAAAATATGAAGCATATTACGATAAGAATAAATATTTACAAGTTCTAAAATCCTATGAAAAGGTTATAAGTTCTGATAGTTCAATTTTAAAGCAATATAAAGATGCTTATACTACAATTTATCAGGCTTATAAAAACTTAGATTACTATGACAATGAAATTCATACTAATAATAATTCTGTAACAAGTATTACTTATATAAACTATGGAAAAATAGATATGGATAAATTAATGGAAATTGAAGGAACTACTGATAATGTAAAAGTAACTAATGGTAAAATTAAATTTTCTGACTGGAAGAGCTTTGCTAAGAAGTATGGTACTATATGTAAGAACTAAACTTCTTTTTTGTTTGAATAGTTTAATGGATAAAATATTTCCCCCCGAAGGAAAAGATACAGGTTCAACTCCTGTTTCAAACACCAATTATTAAAATTAGAAGGTGCAATATGATTAAAAAACTTGAACTTTCAAACTTATATATTATAATTGTTTTTATTGTTGGAGTTTTTGACATAATATATGGAGTAAGCTTTGAACTACAACAATATAAAAATAAACGAGAAAGCATTAAAACTGATGCTTATATTTATGCAGTAGTAACAAGAGAAGATAAGAAGAAAATACTATATATTAATTATGATATTAATAATAAAACTTATGATAATATTTTACTTACCAACGATAAATATAAAAAGATAGGTAGTAATATTACAATATTTTATAACAAAAAAAATCCAACAAAAATTACAGATGGGACAATCTCAAAAAATGGTTATTTCATCATAGTAATTGGTTTTATATGTTGTGTATTAGGTTGTAGCATTTTTTGTTTTTCTTTTATAAATAAATTGAAAAACAAAATATAATATGATATATTTATAATAGGTGATGGTATGATAAAATTCGATTTTTTATTTTTAATTAAATTAATTATGTATATTTTAATACCCGTTGTATTAATAGTAGGAATTGGTTCCATTGTAACAAAAAGATATTCTAAAAAAATAAGTGAGGATAATATTTCTTTTTATAATTATACTATGGATTATTTATCTGCTTTGATTGCTATTGTAGTTGTTAGTATTCTATTAATTATTGTGGGATATTTCTCAATGCATTTTGCGCACATAATGAGAATTAAACATATAATTACAGGCAATGAAGTGTTATATTATATTATTTTATTTACCCCAATTGTTCCATTAACTTTTCTTTTATACTATATTAGAAAATTAATAACAGCTTATTCTGGCAGACATGAGTCATTAACATCTGAAGGGTAGGGAAAAATATGAAAAAAGAAAAGAGTCCAATCCTAGTTATATCTTGTATATTGTTACTCCTTCTTTTGATTATATTGCCACCAGTTTTTAGAAAGTATATTCCAAAAGAAAAAGTTACAAGCAATGATCAGCCTCAAAAACAAGAATTAACTATCTTACAATGTAATAGAATTTTTTCTACTGATTTATATCAAGTAACAGCAAAAGTTAAATATATTAATGGATCAGTTAATACAAATACACTTACTTATAAAAAATTAGAGGCACTGCCTGAAAGTTTTCAAGAACCTACTATAGAAGTACCAGTTGTCTTTTTTGAAGAGTATAATTATTTATCTAACTTAAATCAAATAGAAAAAAAGGCAGATGAGCCCAATCCTATTTTAGTAATTAGTTCTAATACTATAAAAAATAATGAAACAGATGACAATTTAAAATTATATTTCCAAAATGATATTACCTCTCAAAAAGATTTTTATACAAAAAGAGGTTACACATGTAATACTATGGAAGCTTAGAGAACAAAGTAGTTCTCTTTTTTAGTATATCTTTTAAAATATTTATAATAAGTGCTAAAGTAATAGTATATTCAAATAAGTAAATAAATGAAAACAACTGATCTAAGTGATTAATAAAATTAAAGAATGTTATAGATTTTAGTATAGCAATAGCGGGATATGAATATGTTTTAGTTAACCTAGAACCAAGACACCCAATAATTAAAATAGTATCAAATAAAGCAGATAAATTACCCAATATATATCCAGTCATAATATTATTTTCTTTTAAATAAAATAAAACAATAATAATTGAGACAGGTAATAAGTTTATACTTATAGAATTAATATCAATAAAATCATGATAATTACCTATCTTAATTAATGATATCAATCCAACAGAAATTAAAACAGAAATAATAACAAATACCATTAAAAACACTTCACTAATAGAAGCAATTGTTTTAATTTCATCTTTACCTATAATATAAGAAATAATTAGTAAAGACAAAGTAACTACAAAATAGTTATAATATTTAAAATAATTA
>URHJ01000019.1 GCA_900547465.1 uncultured Mycoplasmatota bacterium
TATAGAAAAAATATGATATTATTTTATGTATAATAGGAGTTGGTTTGTGATATGGAGATATTAAAGGGGCAGGTTAGAGATCCTGGTTATCCTGATTGCGAATGCACGTATGCAAAAATGGATAATGGTCAACTTTATTATTTTATAAAGGATGGGGAACTTTCTAACCAAAATATAATTGTTACAACGATATTAAAAGAAGCTATTTGACATACTCCATATACTTCTTTGGGATTGATTAACTCAAATGGTGATGTTTTAATTCCATTTGAAAATAAGGCTATTACTAAACTTGATGATAATTTGTTATTGGTTGAAAAGAATGCTGCGACTACACAGTCTGTTATTGATGCGATTAATGCGAAATCTGATCCATTTTCAGCTACTAATTTAGTTAATACTGCAAATGCAATAAAAGAACAAATGAAGAGTGTAATGGGGTACAGTGCTGAATTTGTTTTTGATAATCAGTTTTCAGAGGCTGCTTTATATAATATACAAGGTCAAAACATTGGTGGTGCTTATTTTAGTTTTATAGGTAGAGATGATTTTGGTAATTATTATATGAGTAGTAATGTTTTAAATTCTCAAATAGTTAAATATGATCCTTCTTTAGTACAAAACCAAGCTCCACCAACAGCTTCTACAGAGGCACCATCTTCTTCTGATGACGTTCAACAACAAATTAGTGAGGCGCCTCAAGATAATCAGATTTCTGATAATACTCAAAATAATAACGAAACTTTTAACAATGTTCAGGAAGAAACACCTAATCAAGATCAACAAAATGCACCTGATTTGGGAATTCCTAATATTGATATTCCGATTCAGAATCAAGTTTCTGATAATCAGGAACAAGTAAATAATGTTGAAAATCAGAATTTTGAAACAGGTAATAATGTAGGCGATAATCCTGATGTTACTCTTTCTAATGGAGATGGTGAAACAACTCCAGAAAATAATACTTCTGATATGGTTAGTGATGCTGGTGAATCTGAAAATAATTCTATTTCACAAGAAGTTGATAATGATGCTGCAGCTACTAATAATGATAGTAATGATTTTGGCATAGGTGATAGTAATAATGTAGATGATGCAACTGTTGATGATAATGAATCAGATGATGACACTGATACAGAAGATAATGCTAATGTAGATGATACAACTGTTGTTGATAATGAATCAGATGATGACTCTGATACAGAAGATAGTGATAATGTAGATGATGCAACTGTTGATGATAATGAATCAGATGTTGATTCTGATACAGAAGATAGTGATAATGTAGATGATGCAACTGTTGATGACAATGAATCAGATGATGATACTGATACAGAAGATAATGATAATGTAGATGATACAACTGTTGATGATAATGAATCAGATGATGACTCTGATACAGAAGATAGTGATAATGTAGATGCTGCAACTGTTGATGACAATGAATCAGATGATGATACTGATACAGAAGATAATGATAATGTAGATGATACAACTGTTGATGACAATGAATCAGATGCTGATTCTGATACAGGGAATGATGATGAAAATGTTTCTAATGCAGAAGAGGCTAATATGGATTTAGTTGATGAAGATATTACTAATCCTGTTATATTTAATGCAACTAATACAATTAGAAAACTACTTGATGAAAATAGAAGTCAACGTGAGGTTATTGATCATCAAGCAGATGAATTAGAAAACATTAAATCTTCAAATGAAATTTTACTAGCTGATAATAATTCAAAAGAACAAGAACTTAGATCTTTAAGAAAATCTATGAGTCATTTTAGAGGTCAAAATTCTTCTTTGACTAGGGAAAATACTAAATTAAAATCTATTAATGATAGACAAAAGGAAGTAATTGAAAACTTGAAACATCAAAATCAGGTTTTAAAAGAACAAGTAGCTGGTATTTCGGCTTTAGGAAGTGCTGTTGCTGAGGCTAATACTGTTATTGGAATTGATGATAATAGTAGTGATGATTCAATTACTTATGATACTGATTTGGGTTACCTAGGTGATTCTGATGAGGTAGAAGATAAATAGGCAATCCTAATGGGTTGCTTTTTCTTTTAAAATTTGGTCTTTTGTGGTAGAATATGATTGTTTCAATAAACAACAAATTTTTGATACTTTGAGGTGTACTATTATAATGAGGTGATTTTGTGTTAGAAATAAAAAATATAAATGTAAGTGTTGTGGATTCTGATAAAAAGATTTTACATGATTTATCTTTGACTATACCTGATGGTGAAGTTCATGCTGTTATGGGACCAAATGGAACAGGTAAATCAACTTTATCTAAAACTATAATGGGTTATTATAAGTATGAACTTAATTCTGGTGAAATTATATTTGATGGTAAGGTGCTTAATGATTTAGAAGTTAATGAACGAGCTAAATTAGGTATCTTCTTAGCAATGCAAGATCCAATTAGTGTTTCTGGTGTTACTAATAGTGAATTTTTAAAAACTGCTGTTGAAGAAGTTACTGGTGATCATGTTAATTATTTTGATTTTATAAAGGGAATAGATAAATCAATGGAAGAGTTATCCTTAGAACCTGGTATGATTCATCGTCATTTAAATCAGGGATTTTCTGGTGGTGAAAAGAAGAAAAATGAAATTCTTCAATTAAAAATGTTAAAGCCTAAGTTTATTATTTTAGATGAGATAGATTCTGGTTTAGACGTAGATAGTTTAAAGATTGTTTGTGAAAATATTAATTCTTATTTAGCTTCTAATCCTTCTACATCTGTATTAATCATTACTCATTATCCACGTATTTTAGAATATATTAAGCCAGACTATGTTCACATAATGAATAATGGTAAGATTCAAAAAACTGGTAATATTGATTTAGCTTTTGAAACGGAAAAAAATGGTTATACCGGTATAAATGGTGTAGGTGAGTAATAAAAATATGAATAAACTAAAAATAAAGAAAGAAAAAATAATTAATGTAGAGGATAATGAAGTTCGTGAATTATATTTTTATCAAGATGATGATTGTTCTTATGTTTTTCGTCTTGGAAAAAACTCTAGTTTAGTAGTTTATCATTATATATTTGATGCATCTACATCTGTTTTGATAGAGTTAGATGATGAAAATAGTGAAGTTTCATATCATTCTAGCGTTCTTAGTAGAGGCGATAATAAATTTATGCTTCATGTTAATCATAATGCTAGTAATACGATTAGTAATGTTTATAATCATGGAGTTAATAGAAATAGTAATAAATTAGATTTTGATATTTGTGGGAAGGTTTTAAATACTAGTAGAAATTGTGTTTGTAATCAGGAAAATCAAATTATTAATATTAGTGATGGTCATAGTACAATTCTTCCTAAGTTGTTGATAGATCAGTATGAAGTTACTTCTTCACATTCTGCATATATTGGAAAGTTTTCTGATGATATACTATTTTATTTTATGAGTAGAGGTATTTCAAAAAAAATAGCTTATGAACTTTTAATTAGAGCTTTACTTATTAATCAAGGTTCTTTAGATGCTATTGAAGTTAAAAAAATGATTGAAAAAATTGAAATGATTTAGAAAGGAGAAATATTATGAATAGAGATGATTTTCCAGTTTTAAATGGTGATATTATTTACTTTGATAATGGAGCAACGACTTTGAAACCGAATTGTGTTGTTCAAAAGATGGTTGATTATTATACTAAGTATACATCTAATATTCATAGAGGCGATTATGATAATGCGATGAAGACTAATGAGGAGTATGATAACGTTCGATCAATTGTTAAAGATTTTATTAATTCTTCAAGTAAAGATGAAATAGTTTATACTTCTGGTACAACAGAGTCTCTTAATATGGTTGCATTTGGATTCTTTCAAAAGAAATTAAAGCCTGGTGATGAAGTGTTAATAAATGAAGCTGAGCATGCTTCTAATGTATTACCATGGCTAGTTTTACAAGAGAAGATTGGTATTGTTGTGAAATTTGTACCATTAGATTCTAATCACGAATTAACTGTTTCTAATATAGAGAAGTCTATTACTAGTAAAACAAAAGTTATTTCTTGTGCTCATATTTCTAATGTTGTTGGGGATATTCGAGATGTAGAAGAAATAGGTAGGATATGTCAGAAAAACAATATTTATTTTGTAATTGATGCGGCTCAAAGTGCTTCACATATTCCAATAGATGTTCAAAAGTTTAATGCATCTTTTCTAGCTTTTTCAGCACATAAAATGACGGGACCTACTGGTGTTGGTGTTTTATATGGAAAAAAAGAATTGTTAGATGAAATGGATCCACTTAAATATGGTGGTGGAATGAATCAGAGTTTTGAATCTGATGGTAGCTATATATTAAAAGATTCACCAATTAGATTTGAAGCAGGAACTCCTCCTATTGCTGAAGTTATTGGAATGGGAGAAGCTATTAAATTTGTACAAAAAATTGGTGTTTATAAAATTCATGAACATGAATATGGACTAAAAAAATATCTTATTGGTGAATTAGAAAAGATTTCTAATATTATTTTATACAATCCAAATAGTAAGAGTGGTATAGTTACTTTTAATGTTTCTGGGGTATTTAGTCAGGATACGTCTGTATATTTAAATCATTTTAATATTGCGATTCGTGCCGGTAACCATTGTGCAAAGGTTTTAAAAAATAATTTGAATATAAAGAATACTTGTCGTGTTAGTTTGTATTTATATAATACTAAAGAAGAAGTTGATAAATTAATTGATGCATTAAAGCATAGTGAAGATATATTTAAAGTGGTGATATAAATGGATAAAGATTTTAAAAGAGAAGTAATATTAGATAATTATCAACATCCTACTCATAAGGGATTAGTTGATGATAATAGTTTTATTACTAAGAATACTAATAATGATAGTTGTATTGATAATATTGATATGCAAATGAAAGTTGAAAATGGTGTTGTAGTTGATGCTTATTTTGATGGAGAAGCATGTGCAATTTGTACTTCTGCAACTAGTATTATAGTGAAGAGTTTAATTGGTAAAACTTTGGAAGAGGCTAATAAAATTTTAAGTAATTATCAAAATATGATTAATGAAAAAGATTACGATAGTGATGTTTTAGGTGAATTGAATGTTTATGATGAAATTTATCTTCAACCTAATCGTAAAAAATGTGCTCTACTTCCTAGTGATGCCGCTAAAAAGATATTAGATGATGTAGAATAAAAATAGAAATTGGTGATAGTTATGGAAATAGTTGGATTAAGTGAAGAGAAGGTAAAAAAAATATCAGCTATAAAGGGCGAAGAAGAAAAAGTCCTTGATTTTAGACTTGATGGATATAATTCTTTTTTGCGTCAGAGTCTGCCTGAATTTGGTCCTCATATTGATTTAGATTTTGATAAAATCATTTATTATAAATCTAATGAAGTTGATAAAAAAATAGAAAACGATTGGAATAATGTATTAAAACCAGTAAAAGATGAACTTGATGATTTAGGAGTAATTGAAAGTGAAAAACATCTTGGCGGTATGGGTGTTCAATATGAAAGTGAAGTAATTTATCACAATATGTTAGAAGAACTTGATAAGAAGAAAGTTATATTTACATCTATTGAAGATGCGATGAAGAGGTATCCAGAGATTGTTTTTAAGTATTTTGGTAAAATAGTTAATAAAAATGAAAATAAATTTGCGGCTTTAAATTCTGCTGTTTTCAGTGGTGGTAGTTTTATTTATGTTCCACCTAATACTACTTTGGAAAGACCATTACAAAGTTATTTTAGAATTAATAGTAAAAACATGGGGCAGTTTGAAAGAACATTAATTGTAGTTGATGATAATTCATCTTTACATTATGTAGAAGGGTGTACTGCTCCAACTTATAGTGAATCTTCTTTACATGCGGCAGTAGTTGAAATCTATGTTGGAAAAAATAGTAAGTGTAGATATTCTACTATTCAAAACTGGGCTACTAATGTTTATAATTTAGTTACTAAAAGAGCTATGGTAGATGATAATGGTATAATGGAATGGATTGATGGAAATATTGGTTCAAAAGTTACTATGAAATATCCTTGTTGTGTTTTAAAAGGTGATAATTCTAGTGGTACATGTATTACAATTAGTGTTGCGAAGAGTGAACAAAACCAAGATAGTGGGGCTAGAATGATTCATCTAGGACGTAATACAAGAAGTAATATTGTATCTAAAAGCATAGCTCAAAATGGTGGAAATGCTACTTATAGAGGAAAGGTTGATATAAAAACTTCTGCAGAAAATAGTGAAGCTATGGTTCAATGTGATACCTTAATTTTAGATGGCATTTCTAAGAGTGATACAATTCCAGTTAATACTTGTTCTAATTTATCTAGTAATATTGAACATGAGGCTACAGTTTCTAAAATTAGTGATGAAGTTTTATTTTATTTAATGAGTCGTGGTATTTCAAAAGATAGAGCTACTGAACTAATTGTACTTGGGTTCTTAGATAAGTTTAGAGAAGAGTTACCTATGGAATATGCAGTTGAATTAAATCAATTAATTAAGAGAAACTTATAACTTTGTAAATTCAATGAAATTTATTTAGAAAATTAAAACTTTCTGTCTGAAGGTTTTATTTTTTTTGTGTATTTTTTTCTATGAATTTGTTAAAACCTTGATTTGTCATTATTACTTTTATTGGTTATTATACAGCCAGAAAGGAGAGATTAGATGTTAAATCAAATTATTTTGGTTGGTAGATTAACACGAGATGTACAACTAAAAAAGACAGATAACGGGAAGAAAGTTGCAGTAATTAGTTTGGCTATTCCACGTAGTTTTAAAAATATGGACGGCTTATATGATACTGATTTTGTTGATTGTATTCTTTGGGATCAAGTTGCATCTAATACTTCGGAATATTGTCATAAAGGCGATATTCTTGGAGTAAAGGGACGTGTGCAATCTAGAATTTATGAAGAAGAAGATAAGAAAAAATATCGTTTAGAAGTAGTGGCAGAAAAAGTAACGTTTTTATCTTCTAAAAATGGTAAAGAAACTGAAGATGAATCGTAAAGTTTATTTTTAATTAACTTTTCACAAAAGACCTTTTCTAATATTTATAATGATTTTGTAAATACTAAAAGTGAATTGGGGTGAGATTATTATGCTTTTGGGTAAAAGAATTAAGTCTTTACGAAAAGAAAAAGGTCTTACACAGGAAGAGTTAGGCAAGATTATTAATGTTACAAAAGTTAGTATTTGTTGTTACGAGAGAGAATCTAGAGTCCCAACACTTGAAACTTTAATTGCTCTTGCTGAAGTTTTTGGTGTAGATGTTGATTATTTACTTGGAAATGATGTATATGCTGTAGCTGAAGATAGTGATAAGTATGGAACTTATGTGGCAAAAGAAGAAATTGAATTTATCAAAGAAATTAGAAAGCATAATAATCTATATGATAAAATGATATCTGATCCTAAGAGATGTGTTGAATGGATTGATATGAAAATGAGATAAACTATTTTTTATAAATAGTTTTTTTGTGGTATACTATTTTATATAGTAAGGTAGGTGTTTTATGGAGATTAGAGAGTATATTGATAGTGATTTATCTTCTTTAAATATTTTATTGAATGATGTTTACGGTATAGAAAAGGTAAATTGTATTACTGATAATGTTGAGTTAGTGGCAATAGAAGATGAAGCAGTTGTTGGTTATTTGATGATCAACATAATGCATGATAGTATTAAAAATATTAGTTATTGTATGGTTAATTATGTTTGTGTGGATAAAGGGCATAGAAGGCAAGGTATTGCAACTAAATTATTTGAGAAAGTATTTGATATTTGTAGAAATAAAAATATTTCATATATTGAATTGACATCTAATGAGACAAGAGTTGAAGCACATGCTTTATATAAAAAAATTGGATTTATGGTTAGAGATACAACTGTATTTAGAAAGGAGTTTTTATGATAGTAGATATAATAAATAAAAAAAGATTAGGTAATATTTTAAGTAGAAGTGAATTAGAGTTTATTTTTAATGGATATTTGAATGGTGAAGTTTCTGATTATCAAATGTCAGCTCTTCTTATGGCTATATGTATTAAAGGAATGACAGATAAAGAAATATTTGATTTAACGGATATATTCTTACATAGTGGTGAAGTTCTTGATTTTTCTGATATTCCTGGTATTAAAGTTGATAAACATTCTACAGGTGGTGTAGGTGATAAAACAACAATGATTATTGCGCCTATTGTTGCGAGTCTTGGTGTTCCAGTTATAAAAATGAGTGGTAGAGGACTTGGATTTACTGGTGGTACGATTGACAAGTTAGAATCAATCCCGGGATTTAGAACTAATCTTTCAGATGATGAAATAAAAGAACAAGTCAAAAAAATTGGAATGGTTGTTACTGGACAAACAGCAGATTTAGTACCAATGGATAAGATGATATATGCGTTGCGTGATGTTACGGGAACTGTTGAATCTATTTCTCTTATAGCTGTTAGTATTATGAGTAAAAAGATTGCTTCTGGTGCGGATAAGATTTTAATTGATATTAAAGTTGGTAATGGGGCTTTGTTAAAAACTAGAAAAGATGCATCTAAGCTTGCAGATTTAATGGTAAGAATAGGTGAACATTATAATCGAGAGGTAAGATGTATGCTTACTGATATGAATGCTCCACTTGGTACTTCTATAGGCAATAGCTTAGAAGTTTTAGAAGCGATATCTATATTAAAAGGTGAAGAAAATAATCACTTGAGTGAATTATGTATAGATTTGTCTAGTGAAATGGTTAGTATGGGGCTAAATGTTTCTAGAGAAGAGGCAAGAAGTAAAGTGATTTGTTCTATTAATGATGGTAGTGCTTATAACAAATTTTTGGAATTTGTAAAGTGTCAAGGTGGAGATGTTTCTAAGGTTTCTATTAGTGATAAAAAAATAGAGGTTAAGTCTAATAAAAATGGTACTATTACTAAGATTAATGCTTTAGAATTTGGAAAATTTTCTGTTTCACTTGGTGCAGGAAGATGTGAAAAAGATGATGTTATTGATCCTACTGTTGGTATAAAATTAAATAAATTAATTGGTGATAAGGTTAGTATTGGAGACTTATTATGCACAATTTATGTTAATAAAGATTGCAATGTCTCTAAAGTGTTAGATTTTTTTGAAATATGTTAAATATGTAAAATTATAAAAAAATGTATTGGTAATTGAAAAAGATGTGTTATAATGAAATTATAAAGGTAAGGTGAAAATATGAAGATAGGTAAAAAACTTAAATATTTTAGTTTTGCTGTATTAGTGGGTGCTTTTTTTACAGCAAAGTGTGATGTAGTTAGTGCTGCGACTACTGTTGCTAGTAATGGTTTACCAGATACTATAACTAGGGGGGAAGTGAAATATGATTTTTCGAAAGGAGTTACTAATGTAACGGGGAAAACAAACTATCCTTTCTATGCTGAAGATTCTACAGGAACATATCAACTTTATTGTTCTGATCGTAATAATGGTAATTTTACAGGTGCTTATACTTTGACTAAGGACAAAAGATTGGATTATGGTTTTACTCATATATTAGTTAAACAAGATTCTATATATACCAATGATACTTATACTAGAAAGTTCCAAAATAATCAAACACCTGTTGCTGCCGATTCTAGTTTTAATGCTATATCAAAGACAATGGTTAACACTTGGATTACTCAAATGGCAATTTGGGGATATCAAGGAAGTATTAGTTCGAGTGAACTTAATGATGGTTTATTGGCTTATAAAGCATTTAGTGGTGATAGAACTTTGGAATATGAATTATTTAGTGATGCTGCATTTACTTCTGTTTTATCTGCTAAAGCATTATGGGATACATATGTTGTTTCTGAAATCAATGGTGCTAAAGAATTAAATGCGAAATCTCCATATGATGCAACTATGACTATGAAGGTAGATGGTGAATGGGCAAAGATTGATGGAACTAACAATGTTAAATCTGGATTGATTTCTACATCAATTAGTAGTGGTAATACAGGTACTTATTCATTAACTTTTGATAATGCTCCTCAAGGAACAAAGGTATATACTGAAGATGGTAAGGAAGTTACTGATTTAAAATCTATACCTGTTTCTAGTAAAATATATTTAGTTGTTCCAAAGAGTGATAAGAAGGAAGATTATAAATTTTCTGTAAATGCTAGTTCTACACTTAATTACGATGCTGCTTATCAATATGTAGATAAAGTAGGTGGACATCAACCTTCTATATTAGTAGGTCCTGAATCAAAAGATTTAAGTGCTTCTATAGAAATGACATTAGCACCTGATACAGCTCTTTCTGTTTCAAATTCTATATATTTCTTAGGCTTCTTAATTTTGATTAGTGGAGTATTTGTTATATATGCCAATGTTAAAACAAAAGAAGTTTCAGAATAAGATTAAGTTAAAAAAGAGTCAGATATGTTTATTTGGCTCTTTACTTGTAATTGGTGGGATTGTTGCTCTTTCTTATAATCATATTCTTCTTTTGAAGCAACAAGTTATTTCTGATATGTTACTCTCATTTAATGATGATAAAAATATAGAAGAAGTTATTGATGATATGCCAACTATTGAAGAAGTTTCTCAAACTGCTGTTGAAACGCCTGTTGTTCAAGAAGAAAAAAAACAGAGTAAGCCTATTGATTATAGTAAATATACAGGGGTTTTAGAGATACCTAAGATAGGATTAAAAAGAGGCTTTTATAGCGTAGGAAATAGGTATAACGATATTAAATATAATGTAACTATGATTAATGGTTCAACTACTCCAGATGTTTCAGGTGGAAACTTAGTTTTAGCTGCTCATTCTGGAGATGCCTATATTTCATATTTTGCATATCTATATAAATTAAATGTTGGTGATCAAGCATTTGTGACATATGGTGGTAATACATATAAATATCAAATTGTTAATATTTATAATGTACCTAAAACAGGAGCTGTTACTATTCATAGAAATTTAGATAGAACTACTTTAACTTTGATAACATGTACAAAAAATAGTGATACAGAACAAACTGTTTATATTGCTGAAATGATTTAGGAGGAATTGATGTGGAAGCAACTATATTTGATAAGATACTAAATGTTTTAAAGTATATTTTCTCTTCGTTTTTAGGAATAGAATTGTTACTTTTAGCTTTTCTCCTTTTTTTGTTTACCGTATTAAATATCAAGAAAAACAATAAAATAGTTAAAATTGGCTCAATTATCCTTTGCTTAGCTTTTGTTGTTGGTCTTTGTATTGCATATCATTCTTATGCTATGTATTGTGTTGATAGTTTTATTAAGTTTATTCTTAGTTATATTTATTTTCCGTCAATGGTTATGTATTTCTTTATTATGATAATAGTAACTTTCTCACTTATTGTGACAATTATTTCTAATAGAATGTCTAGGGCAAAGAAGGTTATAAATGCAATTGTACTTAGTATAATGTATCTATGTTTTATGTCAGTTGCAGCTATCGCTGCTTCTAATAAGCTAGATTTATCTGTTATGTCTGAGCTTTATCAAAATGAGACTTTACTTTCTTTTATCCAAATTAGTAATATATTATTCTCGTTTTGGTTAGAATATACAGTCCTTTATTATTTTTATAGATTTTTGGAATATAAGTTAGATAAAAAATCATCCTAATAATGGGTGATTTTTTATGCGTGTAAGATTAGGTTATGCTTGTATCTGTGAAAGTTTAGATAATGTTACTTCTTCTACTAATTATACTTATACTGCCTTTTTAAAAGAACAAGATTATTCTAAACTTGATTCTATTATTAGATCTAATTTAGAAGATTTAGAGAAAATAATTGATTACAATATTAAAAATGACATTCATTTTTATAGATTATCTTCTAAGTTAATTCCCCTTGCGACTAAAGATGATGTTTTGTTTGATTATATAGATAAATATAGAGATTATTATGATAGAATTGGTGGGAAGATTAATAAATCTAATATGCGAGTTGATTTTCATCCTGATCAGTTTTGTGTATTAAATAGTGTTAATAGTGATGTTGTTTCTAATTCTATAAAAATATTAAAATATCATTATTTAATTTTAGATGCTTTACGTATTAAAAATAAAGTTTTAGTACTTCATGTTGGTAGTAATGCTTTTGGTAAAAAAAATTCTTTGAGTAGATTTATTAAACAATTCTTGTTACTTCCTGATTATTTGAGAGAGTGTATTGCGATTGAAAATGATGATAAAGTTTTTAATATAGAAGATTGTTTGTATTTAAATAGTGTTATTAATGTTCCTATTATTTTAGATTATCATCATCATTTATGTAATCATGAAAAACTGGAATTGGACTTTTCTTTGGTATTTAAAACATGGAAAGATGTAATACCTAAGGTGCATTGTTCTTCTCCTAAAAATAAAACTAAAAAAGACTTTAGATCTCATCATGATTATATTGATCCTGTTTCTTTTGTTAGTTTTTTGGATTTAATTAAAGATTTTGATTTTGACTTAGATATTATGATTGAGGCCAAGAAAAAAGACGAGGCTTTATTTCGTCTTGTACGTAATATTAAGTATTTAGAAAATTATAAATTTTTAGATGATACTACTTTTTTCCTTCAATAAATTTGGCATAGTATTCTTCTAGTGTTAAATCATTTTCTTTAATGTATTTGGCTATTTTTTTGCCAACATAACGATAGTGCCATGATTCATATTGGTATCCAGTTAAGTGTTCTTTTCCTTTTGGAAATCTTAAAATAAAACCATATTTATAAGCATTTTCTTGCATCCAGTTGTATGAATCTGATTTTTCAAAGTTTGTATAATCGATTTCTCCATCATATACATCAACACATAATCCAGTTTGATGTTCTGAATAACCTGGTCTTGCTGAATAAGTGTCTGCTTCTTTTATACCATCATTTTCTACATACTTGTTATATAGATTAACTTGATATTCATAACTTCTGTAACTTGACATAGCAAGTACCTTTTTATTATCTTCAATTGAGGCTTTTGATAATTCTTCGAATGCTTCTTTAGCTTCTTTTACTAATTTCATACCACTTCTTGAATAATCTTCACTTATGTTTTCTAGATTGTCCGGAATATAATCTTTTCCTAGGTGGTAATATTTATTTACTAAGATATAAGTCTTGTTTGGATATGGTGTTTCTTTTGTGTGAGTGTAGAAACTATTGTCTATTCCCATATTAACTCTAGTTATTACATCTTCTTTTGATAAATCTTTATTCTTTTTGTAATAGGCCTTATAACGTTTATAACATGATTTGTTACAATAATCTATTTTTTTGCATATATCTGTTACTTCATCTTTCTCTTTTACTTTTATTTGTTTTTTCTGTACTTTTTTTGTTTGACTATAGGAAATGATAATTATATCTAATATAGATAAGATGATAATGGCTATAATTACGTTTTTTACCCATTTCTTTAGTTTTCTTTTTTTCTTCTTTTTTTTCATATCATCACCTACTTACATAATACAATAAAAAGTTATATTTATGTATATTTTTTTGAGTTTTTTCATAAAAAAAATTAGGAGGATTATATGAAAAAGTATTATTTAATATTTTTGAGTTTATTATTTATTTTTCCGATATCTGTTTTTGCAGAAGAAGAAAAATCTAATGAACTTATTTCTAATGCAGTTAGTGGACTTTTGATGGAACAATCTACTGGTGAAATTCTATTTGAAAAAGATAAAGATAAACAAGTTCCAGTTGCTTCTATGACTAAGATGGTTGCGCAAACAATTATTTTGGAACGAATAGAATCAGGAAAAATTAAATGGGATGATATAGTAGAAGTTAGTAAGAATGCCGCAGATATGGGAGGTTCTCAAATTTATTTAACTGCTGGAGAAAAGATGAGTGTTAGAGATTTATTTAAAGGAATTTCTATGGCTAGTGGTAATGACGCTACTGTTGCGATGGCTGAGTATATTGCAGGAGATGAAGCTTCTTTTGTAAAACTTATGAATAAAAAAGTAAAGAAATTAGGTCTTAAGAATACTCAATTTAAAAATTGTACTGGACTTGATGAAGACGGTCATTTTTCTTCTGCATATGATATGGCTGTGATTGCTAGAAACTTGGTAAATCATGAAGAGATACTTAAATTTTCATCTGTTTATGAAGATTATTTGAGAGAAAATACTGAAAATAAATTTTGGTTGGTTAATACTAATAAATTAGTTAGATTTTATGAAGGAGCAGATGGCTTAAAAACAGGTCATACAGATAATGCTGGTTATTGTTTAGCGGCTACTGCTAAGAAAAATGGTATGAGATTAATTGCAATTGTTTTAGGAGAAGCTGAAAGTAAAGTTAGAAACAGTGAAGCAATGGCTCTTTTAGATTATGGATTTGGGCAAAAGAAGGTTACAACATTAAAGAAAAAAGGTGATGTTGTTGGTGAAATGCATTTTGATAAAGGAAATAAAGATAAGGTAGAGATTGTTCCTAAGTATGATGTAAGCATTTTAGAAAATAAAAACTCTAGTGATCATAAATATAATTATAAAACTGATATTAATTCTTCAATAAAATTACCTATAAAAAAGGGAAGTACTGTTGGAAATATTCATGTTTATGAAAAAAATAAAAAAATTACTTCAGTAGATTTAGTTTCTAATACGTCTGTTGATAAACTTAATTTTATAGAACTTTATATAGAAACAGTGAAAAATTCTATTTTAGGTTTAATTAATTAATAATATTTTGTTAGTACTACCATATGGTAGTATTTTCAATTGAGTGATTAAAAAATAGTAAATAATTCAATTTTATGATATACTATCTTTAGTTATTTGGGGTGAAGATATGAAAAAATGTGTAATTATCTATAATCCAGCTAGTGGTAAATTAAAAAAAGCCGATTTGCGTCAACAGTTTTATGATGTTTTAAGAAAACATGGATATGATTCTGAAATAATTTACACTAGTAGAAAAAAAGACGCAACTGATATTGTTTATAACTTAGATTATTCTGACTTGGTTATAAGCGCTGGTGGAGATGGGACACTGAATGAAGTAGTAACTGGTAACTTAAAAAGAAAAAAGAGATTAACATTGGCTAATCTACCTATGGGTACTACGAACGATGTTGGTAATATGTATGGATATACTAGGAATTTTACTAAAAATTTAGAATTATTACTTGATGGTGTTGAAAAAAAGATAGATGTATGTTTTATCAATGATGTAGCATTTGTTTATGTAGCTTGTTTGGGTGATTATATAGATATGGCATATAATACTCCTAGGAAACTTAAAAAGAAATATGGTAAACTTGCATATATTATGTATGGATTAAAACAATTAGGTAATAAAATTAATTCTTATGATATTAGATATAAAATAGATGGGAAAGTCTATGAAGGTCATTATTCTTTTTTCTTTATTACGAATGCTAGTAGAGTGGCTGGTTTGAATGATGTTTATTATGATATAAAATTAGATGATAATAAATTTGAAGTTGCATTTTGTCATGTTAAGAATAAAGCTGAAATGATGAAGATGTTTATATTACTTAACAATATGGATGCTAAAGATGTTCCAGGTATTGTTTATCATCAAACAGATAATTTAGAAATAGAATTTTTACAAAAACCTAAGGTGTCTTGGTGTATTGATGGAGAAGAATATAAAAGTAATAATAACAAATTTGTGTTTAGAGTAGATAAACATACAAAGATGATGCTTCCTCGTGAAAATATTATTAAATTATTTGAGAGAAAAGATTAATATAAGGACTTTTCTCTTTTTTTTCTATAATATTATAAAGTTAAAAGTTTTGTAAGGTTTTGTCGAATTACAACACAAAAAAAATAAAGTCTTTATAATAGTTGTTGAGGTGATATTAAAATGTTAGAAATTAATACAGAAGTTGAAAGAGGAATCTTATTTATTAGATTAAATGGCATATTAAATCAAAATAATTTTAAAACATTTGGATTAAAGATTAATTCATTACTTTATAAGTATGGTTTTCAATATTTTGTATTCGATTTTACTAATATTGTTTCACTGGATGAAAATATATTTTTAAGAATTCAAAATAAATTAATTGAAATATTTTTGAATTGTGGAAAGGTGGTTATTTCAGGAATGTCAGAATTATCTAAGAAAAAAATTGGTTTTACGAAAGATAGGTTATTTTACGTAGATAGTAATATTGATGCATTTAAATATTTTTGTTTATAGGAGATGAATATGACAGATCAAATTATTGAGAATGAAAATTTGGTGTATAGTATTATTAATAAATGTGGTGGATATTATGATGTAGATGATTTGTATCAAGTTGGTATGATAGGACTGATTAATGCAAGTAAAAACTATAAAGAGGAGGCTGGCGTTAAGTTTTCTACATATGCCTATACTTATGTGTTAGGTGAAGTTACTAAATATATGAGGGAAAATAGGGATATTAAAGTTAGTAGAGATGTAATAAAATTAAAACAATCTATTTCTAAAGCTAGAGATCATTTAAGACAGAAACTGCAGAGAGAACCTAGTGATTTAGAACTTTCATTAATTTTAGAAATTGATGAAGAAAAAATAGCGGAAATAGAAAGTGTATGTGCAGATGTTAAGAGTCTTGATTATAGTTATAGTGATGAAGATATGAACTTATATCAATCTATTAAAGTTGAAGATAAAGAAATTAATCCTAATATTTTAGATTTACGTGAATCTATAAATAATTTAAATGATGAAGAAAGAAAATTGATATATTCAAGATACTATTGTGATTTAACACAAAGTGAAACATCTAGAGAAATGGGAATGTCTCAGGTACAAGTTTCTAGAAAGGAGACGAAAATTTTACAAAAATTAAAAACAAAATTATAAAGCATCTTTAGGATGTTTTTTTGTATATTTTTTTTATTTGGATTCACAATAATAATGGTGATTAGATGAAAAATGAAAGATATGAAAGGATAGTTAATCAAAATAAAGCAGTAGAAGAACG
Organism: uncultured Mycoplasmatota bacterium; assembly: GCA_900547465.1. Classification (GTDB taxonomy): domain Bacteria; phylum Bacillota_I; class Bacilli_A; order RF39; family UBA660; genus UMGS995. Next base: position 16,976 of record URHJ01000019.1, read on the forward strand.
TGGTAAAAATGCTTTAATTGCGTTTTTGGTTGGTGGTTTAGTTGGAGCAATTGGTGAAATAATTATTGAAGTTATTTGTTATTATTTTAAACTTTCTAGAAATGATTCAGCAACTATAATGATAGTTATTATGATATTTATTGCTTCACTTTGTACAGCTTTAGGATTTTTTGATAAGTTGGTTACTAAGTTTAAATGTGGACTTTTAATACCAATTACAGGGTTTGCTCATTCTATGACTAGTGCTACTTTGGATTATAAAAAAGAAGGACCTATTAGTGGATTTGGTTCTAATATGTTTAAACTTGCAGGATCAGTTATATTGTATGGAGTTGTGTCAGCTTGGTTTTTTGGTATGATTCGTTATTTTATAGGAGGTAGTGTATGACATTTCAATATAAAAATGTATATGTAGCTGATACATCTACGGTTGTTGGTCCATATGAAGCAGATGGTCCACTTGGAAATTATTTTGATGATGCTTATGATGACTTATATTTTGGGACTGATTCTTGGGAGTTAGCTGAAGTTAAGCTTGTTAAAGATAGTATAAAAATATTACTTAGAAAATTAAAACTAACTAAAGACAAAGTAGATTTAGTTGTAGGTGGAGATTTATTAAATCAAATTACAGCAACTAGTTATGGTTCTTTGGGAGTTGGACAAAGCTTTTTAGGAGTATATGATGCTTGTGCAACTAGTGTTGAAGAAATTATTATTGCTTCTAATTTAATAGAACAAAAGAGGATAGGCAATGCTTTATGTGTTACTTCTTCTCATAATATGTCTAGTGAGAAACAATTTAGAAATCCTACTGAATATGGGGCACCAAAACCTAGAACTGCAACTTTTACAGCAACAGGTGGTGCAAGTGTATTTTTGACTAGTAAAAAAGATAAAATAAGGGTTGAAAGTACTACTACAGGTAAATTAATTGATTATGCTCAGGCTGATCCAAATAATATGGGAGCTGTTATGATGGGAGCTGCGGCTTATACAATTAATAAACATTTGAAAGACTTAGATAGAAGTCCTGATTATTATGATTTGATTGTTACTGGGGATTTAGGTAGATATGGTAAAGATATGTTAGTACAGTTTATGAAAGAAGAGTATAAAGTTGATTTATCTAAGAATTATAATGATTGTGGTGTTATGTTATATGATTTAGATGTTCAAGAAGAATGTTTAGCTGGTGGATCTGGACCTGTTTGTAGTGCCTTAGTTAATTATGGGGTTCTAATGAAAAAGTTACGTGATAAAGAACTAAAAAGAGTATTAGTAGTAGCTACTGGAGCAATGTTTTCACCTACATTTGTATTCCAAGGTGAAAATATTTTATCAATTGCTCATGCAGTAAGTTTGGAGGCGGTATAATGTTAATTATTAATTCTTTCTTATTTTGTGGGTTTATATGTTTAATTTCACAAGTAATTTTAGATAATACTAAATTAACTCCTGGGCATATTACAAGTATTTTAGTTGTACTAGGTGCCTTTTTAGATAGCTTTAGTTTGTATGATAAGATTATTCTTTATGTAGGTGGAGGAGCACAAATACCAATTACTAGTTTTGGACATTCTTTAGTACATGGTGCTTTAGCTAAAGCAAATAGCTTGGGTATTGTAGGAATTATTGCAGGAATGTTTGATTTAACTGCAGCTGGTATTACTTCTGCAATTATATTTTCGTTTATCTTTGCACTTATATTTAAACCAAAAAATTAAGACTAGATATTTCTAGTCTTTTCTTACTGATAGATTGATTACTACATTTATATTGTCATCTTTGGCTAATATGTTTTTATGTTCTTTTTTGCATTTTTCGCATTGATAAATTATTTTATAGGTATCTTTGAATTTTTCAATTCCAATTGGTTTTAAGAGACCTTGACACTTATTTTTTCTATCACCGGGATTCTTGTCAACATGTTTTGAATATAGACAATTTGGACAATGGTCTCTGCATGAGTAACCTAGTCTATCTACATGAAAGCCACATTTTTCACAAACAAATGGTTCATCTATTTCGTTAAAAGTTTTCATAATACACCTCATTTATATTATAACATGGGTATTTTTAAAAAGATACTTTACATTTATTTATGTCAAATTTTGATGAATTAGTTGCGCTGTTTTGTTATTTGTTTTATGATGATATTGTAAGAATGTATAAGGATATTGATAGAAGATATAGTTATATTCTTATTATTTAAGAAAGGTAAGGGAGGTGAAATGATGTCAAGAGAATATAATATTGATACAGTTTCATTAAGTAATGTAGCTGCTAAAACTTCATCAAATGCTTCTGAGTATAAAGCAAATTTGAACTCTTTAATTAAAACAAATGATACACTTCGTTCTTTTTGGACTGGTGAAGCTGCAAATAAGTATATGGAACTATGGAATGAAAAACGTGCAAGTGTTGAAAAATTACAAGAATGGTTAGTTGATTTTGCTGAAAGAGTAGAATCTGTTTCAAGAAATGCAAATAGAACTAATGAAGATGTAATGGGTAATTATAAATAATTTAGGTAAGGAGATGATTAGATGGCAACAATTAACATATCGTATGCAGAGGCTTTAGATGCATCTAATAAAATTAAATCTACTGCAAATGCTATGAAAGATATTTTGGATACAACTTCTACTTTAATTGATAAAAATATTGATAATAGTGAAGTTTGGTCAGGTACTGATGCTGATAGTGCAAAAGCTGAATTTAATGCTTATAAAAAGGATTTTGATGAATACTATAATTTATTATTAACTAATGCTGAAAATATTTCTAATTCTGTTACTGCTATTCAACAGAGTGAAAATGTTAATAAAAATAAATTTGGTGTTTAAAATATATTGCATATGCAATATATTTCAAATGGAAGGAACTTCTTTCTATTTGAAATGTATTGTTAGAAAGGATAATGAATATGACAAAGAGCAAATATTATATTGATTTTTCTGATAGTATAAAAACCCTATCAAAAGAAGTAAATAATGCAAATGATTATTGTAGTAAAATACCAAAAAAAGATGATATGACTAAGGAATTCAATAATTTAGAGTTTTTACAAAATATAGAGTTTGGTGATAATTATTCTATCGAGAGTAGAATAGAATCTACGAGAATAGCAAATGCAAAATATAAAAATAATGGTTTTGTACTTGGTAAAAAGGAGATAAATAAAGTAAAAGACATTTCTGAATTTAATGGTTTCATCTCAAGTTTAGAAGATGAAAGTGATGAAATTAATAATGCCTATTTTAATTTAAATATACTAATTGCCGATTTGTCAAATAAATTGAGTCAGATTAACAATGAATTAAATGAAATAAAAATAGATGGAAAATCAATTGTTGATTTAACGGAATCGATGACTATTTTAAAAAGCATTAATAGATAATACATAGGGAGGAATAAATTGTATGGCTAAAACATCTATCAATTATGATAAACTTATCACTGCAAAAAAAAATTTAAAACTTATTAGAAAAAGTATTAAACAGAATGATTTCTTTGCTAAAAATTTTAAAAATAAAAGAACAAAAGTCAAAGAAAATCTTTCAAATTATGATTTTATTAATGTTTTAAGAAAGAAATGTGTATATCGTATATCACCAGATATTGTTTGGTCTCCTACTCTTGGTGCATTTGATGATCACACTTTACTTGATATTGAAGGGAGTTCTAATAATAGTTTAGATTTTGAAAATGAAACTGAATCGCGCAGAAAGAGCAGAAAAGATGAACATGAATTTTTGATTGTTTATCATAATGCACCAGTAAAAGTGTATTGGAGTAAAATAATAGAAGAATGTGGAAGTAGTCAGTCTGACTTTAACTTAGCTCCATTGATTGATGCTGAACCATATAATAAACTAAATGCTTATTTAAAAATTTATACTGAAAATATAAATAATTTGTATAGTTCTTATGCAAATATTCAAAGTGCTTTAAATGTTGTTTGTGATGATATAGATAAGGCTATTAGAAAAATTAATAAAATGATAAATGCTTATAAAGGATTAGAAAAACAGAATAATAAGAAATTTGGGGATAGAAGTGCCACTAAAGTACAAAAACAATTAACTACTTTATTAAAATATGGAGTGTCTGCTAAAGAAATTAAGAGTATTGCTAAAGAGTTAGGTTATAAGGTGAAAATTTCTCATAAAGTAGTTAGTATTATCAAAATTAATAAAGGTAAAAATCCTAAATCTAGTAATGGTTCTTCTGCCTCTAAAACAGGTGCTAAAGTTTTGCATGGAGATGTGGTTGATGCTAATTTGTCTGCTATTGCTAAATTAAAACAAAGATTAAAAAAAGCTTTGAAAAATGGTAAGAAGAAAAATGCTTATAGTATATATAAATCGTTGGTTGGCCTAGTAGGTGTTAATCAAGCTAAAAAATATTTGAGTAATCTTGGATATAAAGTAGGTAAAAATTCTAATGGTGAAAAGATTATTAAGCAAATTAAAGATGAAAAGGTGAATGATAAAAGTAGTAATAACAATGGTGATAAAAAGAAAGAAATACCAGAAGATCCACAAAAAATAGGGAATGACGATGATAAGAAGGACGATAAACCAGAGAGTCCTGATGATAAGAATAATGATAAACCAGAGAATCCTGATGATTCTGGAAATGATGACCCTGGAGATTCTGGTAATGAAGAACCTACTACACCTGAAGAAAATCCTTCTAATAATGATAATTCAGGTGGGGAAAGTAATCCTTCTTCTGAGTCAGTAGCAACGCCTTCTGAGGATAATAATTCTAATAACTCTAACAATTATTCATCTGGTGGCAATGATAATGTTTCTAATGTATCAACTAATAATGATAATTATTCTGATAGTGGTTCTAGTAGTAATGATAGTAGTGGAGATGGATTAGTATTTGATGATGCTTCTTCTGATAATAGTGACTCTAATGCAGATGCATCTACTCTAGTTCCTTCTGATGATAGTGTTGATGATAGTTCAATAGATGATGTGGTGTCTACACCTACCAAAAAGGTAAAGACATTAGAAGATGATACTACTACTTCAACTTCTTCTAGTAAAAGTGGTTTAGGTGTTGCTGTTCCACTTGGCTTAGGTGTGGTTGCAACTGGTGCTGCTGCAGTAGCTGGTGCTAGATATATTAAGAATAAGAAAGAATCTACATATGATGATAATTATGACGATGAAAATAATGATTTAGGTGATGATAATAGCGACTATAGTTATTCTGATACTTCATCAAATTATGATAGTGATAGTTATATGAGTGATGATTATTTAGGCCCTGCAGGTAGTTCTTATACTGATACTAATTTAGATGAGAGTTCAAATAATTCTGATAGTGTTAGTGATAGTTACATTGATTCTGAGGAATATGAAGATGATTCTAATGATGATGATTTAGTTTTAAGGGATTTAAATTAAGAATAAAGGGAGGATATAATGAGAGATAAATATTTACCTATTGGATCTGTTGTCTTATTAAAGGGTGGCACTAAAAAAGTTATGATTACTGGTTTTTGTTCTATAGCAGAAGAAAATCAAGAAAAAATATATGATTATTGTGGTTGCATATATCCGGAAGGATATTTAAGTTCAGATGAAATTTGTTTATTTGATCATGATCAAATCGCAGAAATAAGTTTCATTGGATTCGAAAATGAAGAGGAAAAAGAATTTAAAGAAAGTTTAGTAGAAGTTGTTCAAGAATTTGAAAATAGTTCTGCTGATGATAAAATTGATTTTTTTGCAGATCATTTTGATGAAGAAGACACTTTAGATGATGACGAAGAAGATGATGAAGAAATTTCTGCAGATAATGAAGATTTAGATTATTTATAATAAATTACCAAATATCGTAAATGGTATTTGGTTCTTTTTGTTTTATGTGTTATTATTATTTTAAAAGAGGAAGTGATATTTATGGAACTTGATTTAAAAATTAATGATTTTGAAGGACCACTTGATTTATTACTTCATTTAATAAAAGAAAATAAAATGGATATTTTTGATATAAAAATAGAAGTTATTGCTGAACAATATTTAAGTTATTTAGAAAAACAAGAGTCTATGAATTTAGAAATAGCAAGTGAATACTTGGTGATGGCGGCAGAATTAGTAGAGTTAAAATCAAAGTTATTATTACCTTGCCAGTCTATAGATTGCGAAGATGAGACTGTTGAGGATTGCAGAGATGATTTAGTAAATAGATTGCTTGAATATGAGACCTATAAGAAAATTACAGAAACATTAAAGAAACACGAAGAAATAAGACAAGAAATTTATACTAAAAATCCTAGTAACTTTTCTAATTATATAGAAGAAGATGGAGTTTCTATGGTAGATGGAGATTTAGATGCTTTAATTGATGCTTTTCAAAAGTTTTTGGCTAGAAAAAAAGAATCTAAACCATTAGCTACTAAAGTTACAGAAAATGAGATAACGGTTTCTTCTAGGAGACATGATATTAAAAATATTTTAAAAAGAGAAAAGAAAGTTTCATTTTTTAATTTATTTCCTGTTGTTAGTAGGGAGTATATAGTTGCGACTTTTTTAGCTATTTTAGAAATGGCTAAAGCTCAGGAGTTGTTTATTGTACAAGATAAAACCTTTGATGATATTATATGTGAGGTGAGATGATGGGTTTATTAGCTGTTTTAGAGGGGTTATTATTTGTTGTTGGTGAAGACGGATTAACTTTAGAACAAATTAGTGATGTTTTAGAAATTGATTTAGAAGAAGCTAAAACACTTTTATATTCTTTAAAAGAAAGTTATGATTCGGATAATCGTGGACTTCGTGTTGATTTTTTGGGGAATCGATTTAAATTAACTACAAAGTTTGAACATAAAAAATATTATCAAAAGTTGTTAGAAAATCCTACTACTAATACACTTAGTCAAGCGGCTTTGGAAACTCTTGCTATTATTGCATATAATGAACCTATTACTAGAATGAGGATTGATTCAATTCGTGGTGTTGGTAGTTCACAATTACTTAGAAAGTTAGTTGCTAAAGGATTTGTTAAGGAAGTTGGTAGAAGCGATTTACCTGGTAGACCTATTTTGTATGAAACAACTAGTGAATTTTTAGATTATTTTGGACTTCCTAATATAGAGGCACTTCCTGATATGTCTAAGTTTATAGAAGAAGCTTCATTTACTGATGAAGAAGAGACAGACTTGTATACTTCAAAATATAAAGAAAATGATTAAGTATCTATTGATACTTTTTATTTTTATGGTATAATTTAGTTATGCCTGAGTGGCGGAATTGGTAGACGCGTTGGACTCAAAATCCAATGGTAGCAATATCGTGTCGGTTCGAGTCCGACCCCAGGCACCAGATTGAAAGTAAACTTGAACTTTGTTGTTTAAGGTTAATAAATTGCTAACTAGAAATAGTTAGTTTTTTATTGCTTTAAATTTTATTGTAATAGTTAAGTTATATTGAATATTAATAATTACTTTTCTTTTCTTTTTGAAATAATTGTTTTTATCTGATTAATTTACAAATTTTAATTTCTTTTTATCTTAGATTTATGAAAATTATTGTTTGCTAAATTTCTATAATTGTTATATACAATTATTGGTGATTTTATGGAATTGGACTCTTATCAGGAAAGTGTTGTTTTTGATGATAGTAATTATTTATTAGTTACAGCGGGAGCTGGGAGTGGTAAAACTTTTACAATACTTTCTAAAATTAAATATTTAATTGATAATAATATTTGCACTGAAGATGAAATTTTGTGTCTTTCTTTTACTAGAAATGCATCGTTTAATTTGGAAAGTAAATTAGATAATATGGGGTACTTTGTTTCTGTTTATACTTTTCATAAGCTATCTATTAATATTTTAAAAGAGAATAAAGTTAATTTTTTAATAGCTGATGATAAATTATTAGATGATGTTGTTCATCACTTTTTTTCAATTGATATATATAATTCTAATTATCTTTTACGAGAAGTTTGTTTTTATTTTAAGATAAGGTGTAGTAGTTCTATTTATCGTAGATTTTATTTTGAGTGCAATGACTCAATTGTTTTACTAGAAAAATTATGTACTAAGTTTATAAGAATGGCCAAGTGTAATAATTATGATTTAGAAGATTTTCCATATTTTTTGAAGAAAATTAAAACTATATTTAATTTTTCTTATAGAAGAGAGAAATCATTATTAATAAACGTTACTTGGAAGAAAATTCTGAATTTGATTTTGATGATCTTATAATTAATGCGACTGATTTAATAGATAGGAATGGAATTATTAAGAATTTTAAATATATTATTATTGATGAATATCAAGATACTTCTTATATTAGATTTAGATTAATTAAAGAAATTATTAATAAGACTGGTGCTAGGCTTATGGCTGTTGGAGATGATTATCAATCGATTTATGGATTTTCTGGTTGTGATATATCTTTATTTTTAGATTTTTCTTCGTATTTTTCTGATAGTAAAATATTACATTTAGTTAATACTTATCGTAATAGTCAAGAGTTGATTGATATAGCTGGTACTTTTATAATGAAAAATCCATTCCAGATAAAGAAAAAATTATATTCTTTTAAGCATTGCTATAAACCTGTTAAAATTATATACTATAAAAATATATTAGATAAGTTTCTTAATGTCATTGATGAGATATATTCTGATGGAAGTAGATGTGTTTTTGTTTTAGGGAGAAACAATTCTGATATTAAGATGCTTTCTGGTATTAAAATAAATAATAATAAATTAATAATTGATAAATATAATGACATGAATATTGTATTTATGACTGTTCATAAATCTAAGGGACTAGAAGCAGATAGTGTAATTGTAATTAATATGATTGATTGTTATTTAGGATTTCCTAATAAAATAAAAGATGAAAAAATTATGAGATTAGTTAACAAAAAATATGATAATTATTTATTTTCTGAAGAAAGGCGTTTATTTTATGTTGCTTTAAC
>URHJ01000020.1 GCA_900547465.1 uncultured Mycoplasmatota bacterium
GGGCATTAAGAGATCAAGGATATAGAGATGGGCTATCACAAGGCAAAGCCGAAGGATTTTCTCAAGGTAAAGTCGAAGGAAAGGCAGAAGGGATATCTGAAGGAAAAAATGAGAGGAATATTGAAATAGCTAAAAATATGTTAAATGAAGGTATAGACATTAATATTATAATTAAGTGTACTGGTTTAACTAATGAAGATATAAGTGCATTAAAGTAGATAATTTTTAGTTTAGTGTAATATTTTGATTTTGTTTATATTCATACATTATATTAGGTGATGGTATGAGTTTTATTCGTTCACAAATAAATTTAATTAAGTGTAAAGATCCAGCTATTAAGAATATATTTGAGGTGTTTTTATATCCTAGTTTTAAAGCACTCTTATATTATAAAATTGCACATTTTCTTTATGTAAAAAAGAGGTATTTTATGGCTAGATATTTATCTGAGAGAGCAAAAAGAAAAACCGGAATAGAAATACATCCAGGGGCAACTATAGGTAAAAGATTATTTATTGATCATGGTTTTGGAGTTGTGATTGGCGAAACTGCTATAGTTGGTGATGATGTTTTAATTTATCATGGTGTAACTTTAGGTGGTGTTTCTACATCTTCTGGGAAAAGACATCCTACTATTGGAGATGGTGTTATGATTGGATGTGGTGCTAAAATATTAGGTGATATTGTTATTGGTGACAATGCAAAAATTGGTGCTAATGCAGTGGTTTTATGTGATGTTGCTCCTGATACTACATTAGTTGGTATTCCTGCCAAAGAAGTCTAAAAATTTCTATTAATATTCATAAACATTTGATATAATAGTTTCGAATGGTGAGTGATGAAAATGGAATTTACTAAAGATTGGAAAGATTATGAACTTATTGATGCATCTAGAGGAGAAAAATTAGAACGTTGGGGAAATTATTATTTACTTAGGCCTGATCCTCAAATCATTTGGGATTGTGGTGACTTAAGAGATAAATATAAAAATCGTATTCATGCAATATATAATCGTAGTAATAAAGGTGGAGGAAGTTGGCAAAACTTGAAAAAAATTCCTGCTCATTGGACTATTGGTTATAAAAATTTAACTTTTAATATAAAACAAATGGGTTTTAAGCATACTGGACTTTTCCCAGAACAAGCTTGGAATTGGGATTTTATGATTAATAAAATAAAAAATAGTGGAAGAAAAATTAAAGTTTTAAATCTGTTTGCCTATACTGGTGGAGCAACGGTTGCTTGTTTGTCAGCTGGTGCTAGTGTTGTTCATGTTGATTCTTCTCGTGGTATGGTTGATTGGTGTAAGGAAAATGTGAAAGCTAGTGTAGGAGAAGATGCTCCTGTTAGATATTTGGTTGATGACGTAGTTAAGCTTGTAAAAAGGGAAATTAGACGTGGTAACCATTATGACGCAATTATTATGGATCCTCCTAGTTATGGTAGGGGAAGTAATGGGGAAGTTTGGAATATTGAAAAAGATTTAAATAATTTAATTTCTTTATGTAGTGAACTTTTAAGTGATAATCCATTATTTTTCTTAATTAATTCTTATACAACAGGACTTTCTTCTGAAGTTTTGAGAAATCTTTTGATGTTATATATTCCTAATAGTGGAGTAATAAAATGTGGTGAAGTTGGTCTTCCAATAAAGGAAAGTAAGATGATTTTACCTTGTGGTATTTATGGTAGATGGGAATCATATGATGAAGATTAATGTTATTTATGAAGATAATCATTTAATACTTGTAGAAAAGCCTCCTAATATTTTGAGTCAGGCAGATATTACTGGGGATATTGATATGGTTAGTCTTATAAAAGATTATATAAAAAATAAATATAATAAACCTGGAAATGTTTATTTAGGACTTTTACATAGATTAGATCGTCCTGTTGGCGGACTATTACTTTTTGCTAAAACTAGTAAGGCAGCTAGTAGAATGACATCTCAAATAAAAAATCATTTAGTCCAAAAATATTATTTAGCTGTTGTTTCGGGGAAGATGTCAGGCAGTGGAACATTTGAAGATTATCTAAAAAAGTTGCCTAATGGTAATACTGTGGTTACATCAGAAAATGATGGGAAACATGCTATACTTGATTATAATGTTTTAGAATATTCTAGTAAAAATAATAAGTCTTTGGTAGAAATTCATTTAAAAACAGGTAGACATCATCAAATAAGGGTTCAATTTGCATCTCGTGGTTATCCATTGTGTGGTGATCAGCGATATGGAAATATGGATAAAACGCAAATAGCTTTATATGCTTATAAACTCGAGTTTTATCATCCTGTTACTAAAGAAAAATTAAGCTTTCAAAAGTATCCAAGTGATGGTTATTGGACAATGTTTACATTGTAAATAAGTGTCAAAATCAATTATTGTTTGCATTTTGATCCTTTTTTTGTTATTCTATTTATAGAATAAAGTAGAGGGAGTAGATGAAAAATGGATTTTAGTTGGTTCGCAACTATCCCTGGTATGTTAATTACTGGTGGAGTTTTATTATTAATAATTTCTTTAGTTATGTTTATAGCAATGTCTAATAAGAAGGGTAAGAAGAGTGATGCAAGCAAAAAGTCTGAAGAAGGAGCAAAGAATATGGTAAATGAAATGCAACAGAGTAGTGTTGTAGCAACAGATAATACTGTTAATGTTAGTAATGTTGTAGATCCAATGGCTGTTTCTAATGGAATTAATGTTCCAGAAAGTTCAATTGTAGATAATCAAATGCCTAGTAATGTTGGTACTAATGATTTATCAGCAATGCCTATTGGTGGTTCTATTGGTGCAGATGTAGCAGCTCCAGAGGTTGCTAGTCCTGTATCTAATTTTGATGTACCGCCTGTTTCTGATTCTCAACCTGTGGCACCATTACAAAGTGATAATGTTATGGGAGGTGCTGTTCCTATGGCACAAGATCCTGCTCCTGTTAGTAATAGTAATATTGGTGATGTGTCAACTCAAGCAATGCCTGATATAGCTTCTGCTGTTCCTGTAATGCCAGAAGTTGCAGCTTCTATGAGTAGTGATGTTGCTCCTGTTTCAAATGCTGTTACTGCTGTTGAGGCTTCAGTTACGCCGGAACCAGCACCTGTTGCTAGTCCTATTAATGCTGATATTGCTACTGCACCAGTAATGCCAGAGGTTTCTGCTGACTCTCCAGTTACTGGAATAAATATTCCAATTGCTGGTCAAGTTGAGTCTTCTACTGTGAGTCCTTCAGGTGATATTAATTCAACAGCTCCTGAGGTGCCAACAGTTAATGTTACGCCTGCTGTAGCTCCAATTAGTGCTGTAGAGGCTGTAAGTGCGGTTACTCCAGGACCAACTCCAGTTGCTCCGGTTGTAGATGTTAATTCTCAACCTCAATCTTCTGTTCCTATATATGGTGGAGCAGACCCAACTATTCCAAGTGTAAGTGTAGAGCAAGATTCTCATCAAATTTATGGTGGGGCTAATCCTCTTGAAAATACCCAAAATATTTCGTTAGCTGATATTAATCAAGCTGCAGCTAATGCTATTTCTCATAATGCTGCTAGTACAACACCACCTGTTGTTGGTGTTCCAAATGTGGCTCCAGTACAAAATGTAGAGGTTGTCCCAGTTACACCAGTACAACCAGTTACACCTGTACAGTCAGTAGCTCCGGTACAACCTGTTACTCCGGAAGTTGTTGCAGCACCTAATGTTGTATCAGCTCCAAATCAAGGACAGTAATTTGACAAAACTTATTGATTATCAATAAGTTTTTTTGTTTATAAAACTAATTTTGTTATATAATAAAAATAGAATAGGAGGATTATTATGAAAAATAAAGTAGTATTAATTGGTTGTGGAAATGTTGGTATGAGTTATGCTTATGCTTTACTTAATCAAAGAACTAATGTTGGTGAACTTGTATTGGTTGATTTGGATCAAAATAGGATTGAAGGGGAGGCTATGGATTTGAATCACTGTCTGGCCTTTGCTCCTAGTAAATTGGATATTAAAGCTGGTAGTTATGGTGATTGTCATGATGCTTCTTTGGTTGTAATTGCAGCTGGTGCTAATCAAAAACCTGGAGAAACTAGAATGGACTTGATTAATAAAAATAGTAAAATATTTAAATCTATTGTTTCAAGTGTTGTTAAAAGTGGATTTAATGGTATTTTTTTAGTAGCGACTAATCCTTTAGATGTTATGACTTATTTAACTTGGAAATATTCTGGTTTTGATTCTAGTAGAGTATTTGGTACGGGAACAAGCCTAGATACAGCTAGACTTCGTTATTTACTTGGATCTAAGCTTAATGTATATCCTAAAAATGTTCATGCCTACGTAGTTGGTGAACATGGTGATTCTGAATTTGTACCTTGGAGTAATGCTAATGTAGGTCTACAAAAAGTTGAACAGTTTTTATCTAGAGAAGAGTTAGATGAGATTGCATATGAAGTTAAGAATTCCGCTTATGAAATTATTAATAGAAAAGGTGTTACTTGTTATGGAATTGGAGTTAGTTTAGCATATATTACTAATGCTATTTTAGGTGATGAAAATAGAATTATTACTGTTTCTAACTATGATCCATCTAATAAAATTTATATAGGTACTCCTGCAATTATTAATAGAAATGGTATTTCTAAAAGAATTTATATTGAACTTGATGATGAAGAAACTCAGAAAATGCAGAACTCTGTTGATGTTATTAAGAATGCTATCAATGAATTAGCTGAAGAAGAAATAATTTAATTTATTTTGTTATTTATTTTTAATAATAATCATATATATTAATCATAGAAAGGAATGAATAATATATATGGAAATACTTAAAGTAAGTAGTAAATCTAATCCAAATAGTGTTGCGGGAGCATTAGCTAATGTTTTTCGTGAAAAAGGGGTTGTAGAAATACAAGCAGTAGGTGCTGGGGCACTTAATCAGGCAATAAAAGCTGTTGCGATAGCTAGAGGTTTTGTTGCTCCATCTGGGAAAAATTTAGTGTGTATTCCTGCGTTTTCTGATATTTCGATTGATGGAGAAGAAAGAACTGCGATAAAGTTGATTGTAGAGGCTAGATAGTCTCTTTTTTTACGTAAAATTTTAAGTTATTATTATTTTTATTAGTATAATTATTAAGATTATGATATTCTAAATATAGGTGATATTATGGTTTGTCCAAATTGTGGTGAAGAAGTAGATAATAAAAAAGTATTTTGTAATAATTGTGGTAAAAGAATTTTTGTAAATCCAATTACTAATGAAGTTTCTAGTGCTAATAACTCGTTAAATACATCAAATTATACTGATGAGGGTATGCAGGATAATATGGTTAGAAATTTTTTAGGAGATGAATTTGGTTCTTTTAGATATGGAGGTTTTTCGTTTTGGGCATTTTTCTTTGGGCCTTTATATTTCTTTTATAGAAAGGTTTATTTACCTGGATTAATCATTATGATTTTATCTATGGTTTCTGATTATATTTGTGTTTCCATATTAAAGGATAATGGTTTAGCTATTATTGCTTCATTATTTTTCTGTGCTTTATCTGGTGTTTCTTTTAAGCAAATATATTTATCCAATATAATGTCTGGAAAAATAACTGGTTCTAAAACTAATGGTTTCTTTGGCTTTTTGATGTGTGCAATAGTTGCTTTAGTTATAGTATTTGCAGTTTTTGTATTTGTAAGTTATTTAATGAAGACGGCTTAGGAGGCGTAGTAGTATGATTTATACAGATATGACAAAAAAGGCTATGAGGTTAATGTATGATGCTCATAAGGATCAAATTGATAAAGGTGGTGTACCTTATGTGTTTCACCCTATGGCTGTAGCTAGTAACATGACTAACGAAGTTAGTACAGTTGTTGCCTTATTACATGATGTTGTAGAAGATACTGATATTACATTATCTGATTTATCTGCTTTTGGTGATGAAGTATGTTTAGCATTGTCACTTTTAACTAGAAATTCTGATGATGATTACTACGATTATATAGAAAAGTTGTCTACTAATGAAATTGCTCGTGAAGTTAAAATAGCTGATTTAAAGCATAATTCTGATTTAAGTAGATTAGATACTATTACTGAAAAAGATTTAAAAAGGCAAAAAAAGTATTTACAGTGTATAAATTATTTAGAATCTATTGAAAAGAATGAGAATAATCAAAAATTGAGAAAACTTGCCTAGAGTGGTGGTGAAATGATGCAATCTATTATTGTTGTTATTCCTTATTTTGGCAAATTCAATAATTATTTTAATCTTTTTTTAAAATCTATTGAATATAATAGTGCGGTTGATTTTTTAATAATTACTGATGATAAAAGAAATTTTGATTATCCTAGTAATGTTAAAGTTGTTTATTCTAGTTTTGAGGAAGAATCTCATAGAATGACATCTTATTTTGATTTTGATGCAACTTGTGGAACGCCTTATAAAATATGTGACTATAAACCTTTTTTTTGGGGAAATATATAAAGAATACACTAAAGGTTATGATTTTTGGGGTTGGTGTGACACAGATATAATTTTAGGGAATATTCGTAAGTTTATATCTGATAACGTATTGAATGAATATAGTAAAATTAATTATTCTCCTCATTTTTCGTTGATTAAAAATGATGGTGTTATAAATGATACATTGCTTAATTGTCAAATTTATGATGATGTTTGGAATTATAGAGAGGCATTGTCTTTTTCTAATTCTGGATTCTATTTTGATGAATTTAATGGACTAACTCCAACTTTGGAAAGAAATAATATTAGATGTTATGACTGTTTTAATTTTTTGTTTGATGTTGATTTTTTTGATTTGAACTTTTATGGTTCAAGATATAGTAATTCTTTTTCTAGAAATTGTGTTAAATCAAAGTATATTTTTAAATATGATTCTGGTTCTTTGTATTGTATAGATGAAACTGAAAATATAATAGAGTTGCTGTATGTCCATTTTCAAAAAAGAGATTTAGATGTTTTGGTTAGTTGTTTTAATCATTATTATGTAATTCCAAATGCTTTTGTTGATTGTGTTGATAATTTAAGTGAAGAATTTTCTCATGAGAGTCTGAATGAAGAAAGTGGATTAGCTGAGGAATACCAAAGAACAAAGTATAATATTAATCAAAAGCAAACGTTTTACCAAAATAAAAAGGATATAATTCATCTTTTTAAAGATAAGTATAATAATAATTAGTTGATTAATTTCTACTAAAAGAATATAATATTAGTAATGTCAGTGATTAGGGATAATAATAAGTAAATTATTTGTAGAGAGATCATGGTTGGTGGAAATGATTATTAATTCTTGTTTATCTACCCTATAGATGGAATTTTTCCCGGCTAAATAAGTCGTTATAGAATTAAGAAAATAGAAGGATGGTACCGTGCCTTGCACTCCTTTGTGTACTGTTCTTTTTTTGTTTGGAGGTGATAAGAGTGTTTGATGCTCATTATGATTTGCTTACTATACTATATTGTTGTTATTTAAGAGATGATTTTTCTTATGTAGAAAAGTTACAGTCTGATTTAAGTGACGTTCATTCTTTGATTGCTAATTTATATTTTATGAGTAGAGATGAAATGAAAGAAGAGTTACATATAGAAAATATTAATGTGGTTGAAATGTTTAGGATAAGTACATCTTTATTTAAAAAATACTTTGGTGATAAAAAGGTACTATTTAGTATAGAAGGTTGCGATTATATTAGAGATGAGGTTGAATTAGAAGAGTTATATAACTTAGGACTTAGAAATATATTACTTGTTTGGAATAATGAAAGTAAATATGGATCTGGTAATAGAAGTGATAAGGGATTAAGTGATTTAGGAAAAAAAATTATTAAGAAGGCCGTTAATCTTGGAATTTCAATAGACTTATCTCATATGAATGAGAATACATTCTGGGATAGTATTAAACTGTTAAATAATTTAAAAAATGATGGTTATGATGTTAGAGTACTTGCTAGCCATTCTAATAGTTATAATTTATGTTCTAATAAGAGAAATTTAGATGATTCTCAAATTGAAGCAATAGGGAAACTGTCGGGTAAGATAGGGTTAGTTTCTTATGGACCATTTATTAATGAGAAAAAAATTGATTTAGAAGAAAATTATTTGAATCATATTAAGTATATAGAAAATATTATTGGAATTGATAATGTTATGATTGCTACTGACAATATGGAATTTGCTACTGATATGTTTGGGGTAGAAGAAGATATTTCTTTATTAAATCATAAAAATATAATAAAAAGTTTGACTAATATGTTAAGAAATTATTATAATAGTGAAGAAATAGATAAAATAATTAAAGTTAATGGAGAAAGATTTATAGAGGAGAGATAGTAATGTTAGATATAAAATTTGTAAGAGAAAATAGTGAATTAGTTAAAGAAAATATAAAGAAAAAGTTTCAGGATCAAAAATTGCCTTTAGTTGATGAGGTAATAGATTTAGATTCTAAGATAAGATCACTAAAAAAAGATGGAGATAAATTAAGACAAGATAGAAATAAAATTAGTGATGAGATTGGAGCTTTATTTAGAGATAAGAAACAAGATGAGGCTAATAAAAAGAAGCAAGAAGTAGTTGAAATTAATACTAAACTTGAAAAGATAGAAGAGGAAGAGGCTAGTCTTTCTGCTTCTTTAAAAGAGAAAATGATGGTTATTCCTAATATTTTAGATCCTTCTGTTCCTATTGGAAAAGATGATAGTTTTAATGTTGAAAATGAAAAATTTGGAGAACCATTTGTACCTGATTATGAAATTCCATATCATGCTGATATTATTGAAAAATTAGGTGGTTTAGATAAGGAAGCTGCTGGTAGAACTAGTGGTAATGGTTTTTACTATTTAATGGGAGATATAGCAAGACTTCATGAAGCAATGATAGCTTATGCAAGAGATTTTATGATTGATAAGGGATTCACTTATTGTATACCTCCATTTATGATTCGTAGTGATGTAGTTGATGGGGTTATGTCTTTTGATGAAATGGATGCTATGATGTATAAGATTGAAGATGAAGACTTATATTTGATTGGTACTAGTGAACATTCAATGATTGGTAAGTTTAAAGGTCAATTAATTGATGAAAAAGAACTTCCAATAGCAATGACATCATATTCACCATGTTTTAGAAAAGAAGTAGGGGCTCATGGAATTGAAGAGAGGGGTCTATACCGTGTTCATCAATTTGAGAAAGAAGAGATGGTAGTCTTATGTAAGAGTGAAGATGCAATGGATTGGTATAATAAGATGTGGAAATATACTGTTGAATATTTTAGAAGTTTAGATGTACCAGTTAGAACACTTGAATGTTGTTCAGGAGATCTTGCGGATTTGAAAGTTAAATCTTGTGATGTTGAAGCTTGGAGTCCTAGACAAAAGAAATATTTTGAAGTTGGCTCATGTTCAACTCTAGGTGATGCTCAAGCTAGACGTTTATCAATACGTGCAAGAGGAGAAAATGGAAATTATCTAGTTTCAACGTTAAATAATACAGTGGTTGCTTCTCCACGTGGATTAATTGGTGTTATAGAAAATAATTACCAAGAAGATGGTTCAATTAAAATACCAAAAGTACTTCAACCATATATGGGTGGTAAGGAAGTTATTGAAGCTAAATAGAATTAATGTGTTAACTTTATGTCAATTTTTTGATTACTAGTGTCAAAATGTTGACATTTTTTTTTGTTAATTATACTCTGTAGTTGGAGAGTGTAATTGTGAATAAAAAGAGGGTAGTTTTATTAACTATAGAAGTTATGTGTGTAGTATTAGCTATTACTTGTTTTGTTTGTGCTAATAGGGTAGATAATTCACAAAAAAAACAATATAGTGATACTTATAAAGCATATGTAAGTTTATTTTCTAGCGATAGTAAATCTATTCCTAGGGATAATTTAAAAATAAGTGAAATAACTTATGTAGAAAAAATGAATAAAAAGGTTGTTTATGAAGATAAAAGAAAAAAATTAAGTGGTAAGTTAAATGAACTTAAAAATTATGTTGTTTTGAAAAATATAGTTGATGGTTCTTTTAATGGTGATGTGTTAAATTCAAATGTTACCAGTTCTGATCTTGAGAGTATTCAGTCTAAAAGTTCTTTGCTTCCTAAAAAATATCAAAATTTATTAAGTTCTAAAATAAAATTAATGAATGATCAATTTGGACAAATTAATGATGTTAAGAATACTGTTAATTCATTATTTGTAGATGATCAACATCAACAAGTTAGAGATGATGTAACAAGAGATATGTATAATGCAGCATTGTCAAAAAATCAGTTGTTGAAACAACAAGATGTAAGTAGTGAACAACAGTCGTATTTAGAGATTGTTAATTCTTTTCTATCTCAAAAAGAAGAAGAGGAAAGAAGGAAAATTGCGGAAGAAAAAAGAAGGCAGGCTGAAGAAAAAAGAAGACAGGAAGAAGAGAGAAAAAGACAAATTCAAGCTGCTTGGACTATATTAGAAGTTCCATATATTAGTCAAAACGGAAATGATGTATTAAATGGTTGTGAGGTTGATTCTTTATTGATGGGATTAAAGTATAAAGGATATCTAAAAGATATGGATTTAGTTACGTATGCAGAAAATGTACCTAAGAGTACTGATCCTTTTTCTGGTTTTACTTATGATATTTATGGCATTCAGCCTAATAATGTTCCACATTGGATAGCACCTGAACCACTTGCTCAATACGGAAGAACTTCTTCTGGTAATAATGGTGTTGTTGATGGAACTGGAAGGTCACTTGATGAGTTGGATGCTCAGATTAAAGCTGGTAATCCGGTTGTTATTTATTTAACTGCAGGTTTAAAGGCTCCTAAAGAATTTGTTGAGGGGGCTCCTAAAAATCTTCATGTTCTATTATTAACGGGTTATAATAGTATTACAGGTGAGCAAATCATTACTGATCCCTGGACTTATTCGAATGGAAAAACAAAATGGAATGTTTCTAAAAAACAAGTGGAATCAATATATAATGCAACTGGAAAAAGATCGGTTATAATATCATAAAATTTTAAAATGGTGTATTAATTTTATATTTTTGAACATGCTATTAATGAGCTAGCTTAGTACCTAAAATTTGACATAGTTTCATATTTCTGATATAATATGAAACTGTCACGTGAAATAAGAGGTGTTAATTATGTTTTTTGATGAGGCAAAAGCCGTTAAAGCATGTGAAGAGGATCCGTCCCTGATTTTTGAATTAATCAAGGAGGAACATTTTGAATTAGTAGATAAAATATTATCTAAAAAGAAAGTTAGTGTTAATGTTGTAGATCGTGCTGGTAATGATGTTGTTACAAGACTTTTGAAGGCTAGACAGTATGATTTAGTTCTAAAATATATGAAAAAGAAAGAATGGGATGTAAATCATCAAAATTTAGATGGTAATACATTCGCTCATTATCTTGTTTCTATTAATTATGTAGCTGTTTTAGATATTATTAAACAGTTAAGAAAAAATAAGAATTTCTTACCTAATATTAAAAATAAAAAAGGTGAATCTATCTTAGATAAGTCAATAAATGATAATTATATTTATACTACTTTAAAAGTATTAGAAGATGATAGATTTAATTCAATTGATGTATTATCATTTACTAGAATTATTGATACTTATATTAAGAGTTCTGCTTATGGTAAGTATTCTAAAATTAATAATTTAGAGGTTATTTTAGATAGTTTAGATCAAAAAGATGGACTACTTCCTGTGATGGAACAAATGATTAGAAATATTCGTGACAATTTAGATATTATAAAAATTGAAATTATGAAAAATCGTTCTCGTCATTTAGAAAGTGTCATAGATCAAGTACTATCTGAAGCAATAGCTTAGGCTATTGCTTTTTATATTGTTATATATTATTATATTAATAGTATTAGTGGAGGTTTGGTGTATGATTTGTTATAAAAATAATCCTAGTAATTCAAATTATATAATGTTTTCTGTTACAGATAGATTGAAGATTTCTAGTAGTAATTCTTTTATTAAAAATGAGATAGATAAGTTAAATAAAGCTGTTTCAAGTTATGAGAAAGATAGATTTATATTTGATAGTATTTCTGTTCGAAAAGATAGTATTTTGGGTAATTATATTTTAAAAAATCCAAATATGTTTCAAGAATATATAAGCTATAATGATGTAGTAGGAGCTTTTAATGTTTCAATCTTTACAGGAAATGAAAAAATGTCTAATAAACTTATGGGACTTTTTCTAGGTCAAAAATATGGTACGAGAAGTGAACTAGAAAAATATTGCTCAGATAATGTACTTGATTATATTGGTAAAAATAGAAGTTTTTCTACTTTTCTTAAGAATAGAGTGGGAGAAGATAGTGTTTATGCTATTTATGATGATGGTGTTTTATTTCTTGAGAAAAATTTGAATAGTAAAGGGGAAAAAGGTGTTAAAGTGATGAAAAAGTAGTTATTTACTTTTTTTTTGTTTTTCTATATAATATTAAAAGAAATGGATGTGTAGTATATGAATTTACCTAATTATATTGATGCTAAAAAAAGAAATAATAAAGATTATAAAACTGTTAATTATGAAGTTCCTAGTGAATATTTGAATAGTTTTTCTGGTAAAACTTATTATTTAAAGACATATGGTTGTCAAATGAATGAACATGATAGTGAAAATATTGCGGCTATGATTGAAAGTTTAGGATTCAAGCGTATTGATGATTATGAAGATGCTGATCTAGTATTGTTAAATACTTGTTCTATTCGTGAGAATGCACATAATAAAGCATTTGGGATGTTAGGTAGACTTAAACACATAAAGGAAACTAAGAATCCATCTTTAATTATTGGTTTATGTGGTTGTATGGCTCAAGAAGCTGGTGTTGTTGAAGAAATTTTAAAAGATTATCGTTTTGTTAATTTTGTATTTGGGACACATAACTTACATGAACTTCCTAGTATTTTAACAAAGGCTTATGAAACTGGAAGTCAAACTATTGAAGTTTATTCAAAAGAGGGAGATTTAGTTGAAGATATGCCAGTTAAACGTACTAATAGTTATAAGGCTTACGTTAATATTATTTATGGTTGTGATAAGTTTTGTACATATTGTATAGTACCTTATACTAGAGGTGGTCAAAGAAGTAGAAAAAAAGAAGATATATTAAAAGAAGTTCGTGAATTAGTAGATGACGGATATAAAGAGGTAACTTTACTTGGTCAAAATGTTAATGCTTATGGAAAAGACTTATACGATGATTATGGACTAGGTGAGTTGTTAGAAGATGTATCAAAGACAAATATTCCACGTGTACGTTTTATGACTTCTCATCCTTGGGATTTTACAGATAGAATGATTGATGTTATTGCAAAGTATCCTAATATTATGCCTAGTATTCATTTACCTATTCAATCTGGTAGTAGTAGAATCTTGAAGTTAATGGGTAGACGTTATACAAAAGAGGAGTACTTGGAATTATTTGATAAAATAAAATCAAAGATTCCTGGAGTTATGGTATCTACTGATATTATAGTTGGTTTTCCTGGAGAAGAAGATGAGGACTTCAAGGAAACTTTAGAGATTGCTGAATATTGTAAATATGATAATGCCTTTACTTTTATCTTTTCAAAAAGAGAGAATACTCCAGCTTGCAAATTAAAAGATAATACTTCATTAAGTGAAAAAGAGGAAAGACTTCAAAGATTAAATGAAGTAGTAAATCACTATTTTTTAGAAAATAATAAGAAATTAGTCGGAAAAACTGTTGAAGTTTTAGTTGAGGGTATTTCATCTAAAAAGAATATGTATTATGGATATTCTGATACTAATAAGTTAATTAACTTTACTGGTGATGATTTAAAAATAGGTGATATTGTTCCAGTAGAAATTGATTCTGCTAAAACATGGAGCTTAGATGGCCATGCTAAGTAAGAGTTCTAAAGATAGTTTAGATTCTATTATTAATTTTATAATTGAGTCAGATGAATATAAAAATTGTATTAGATTAAAGAAAAAGATGAGTTCTAATAGAGAAATATGTGATCTTATTAGTAAAGTTAAATCTTTACAAAAAAAATATGTACGTAGTGGGTATGATGATGCTATAAAAAAAGAGTTAGATAGTACTCTTGAAAAATTAGAGAATATACCTATATATGTAATTTATAATCAAAATTTAGAAATAGTAAATAATATGATTTCTACTGTTAATGAAGAGATTAATTGTTATTTTACAGATAAATTTAATAAAAGTATTGAGTTTTAGTAAACTTAGTACTTTTTTTGATGTATTTTTTGTTTTATTTGCATACATTAGATTAGAGGAGGAGTCATTATGTCTAATTATAGAGAAATTGTTACTAAAGCTGTGATTGGAAAAGGAAAGAAAACTTTTACTAATCAAAATGAGATAGAAATTGAACGTACACCCTCTACTATTTTAGGATGTTGGGTTATTAATCATAATTTTAAAGGTACTAGGGTATCTGATACAGTTGAAATTGATGGTAGTTATGATGTTAATATTTGGTATTCTTATGATAATGATACTAAAACTGATGTTGTTAGGGAGACAAAGAACTATAAGGAATTAGTAAATGTTAGAAAAAGAGATGATGCAGATAGTGAGCATGAAGAAATTATTATAAGAAGTTTAAAACAACCTAGTTGTACTAAAGTTGATATTGATGGTAATAAAATTTCATATACCATTGAAAAAGAACTTGGAATTGAATTAGTAGGTGATACAAAAGTAAAAATACAAATAGATGAAGAAGAAGATCCATGGGAAGATATAGTAGAGAGTTCAGAGAAACAAGATAGTGAAATAGAAAATTCAGTTTCTGAAGATTTTATAAAAGAAGATAATATAGTTACAGAAGATAATTAGCTGTTAGCAAAAAAAGGTTGACAGATGCAACTATGTTATGTATAATAAAAGCACTGATGAAAGGAAGGTGCTTTTAATGGCAGTTAAATTAAGATTAACAAGAATGGGTTCTAAGAAACGTCCTACATATAGAATTGTTGCTACTGACTCTAGAAGACCTAGAGATGGACAATATTTAGAATTAGTAGGTACTTATAATCCTGTTTCTTCAGCAGATCAAGTTAAAATTAATGAAGAAGTAGCATTAAAATGGTTAAATAATGGTGCTATTCCTACTGATACTGTAAGAAGCTTATTTAGTAAAGCTGGAATCATGAAGAAATTTACAGAAGATAAAGATAAGAAGGCTAATTAATTATGGATTTAGTTAGTTTAACTGAAAAAATAGTTAAGTCTATAGTAATCGATGCTGATAGTGTTAGTGTGAAGGAGTTTCCTACTGATGAAGATAACGTTATTTTAATTCAAGTTATGGTTTCTTCAGAAGATATGGGACGTGTTATTGGAAAAGGTGGAAGATGTGCAAATGCAATTAGAACCTTAGTACAAGAAGCTAGTGCTCTTCATGATAACAAATATGTCAAGATTGATATTGATAAGTTTTAAGCAACATTAGTTGCTTTTTTTTCTTGTAGAAAAAAGTATTTTATATTATACTTATTATAGTTATGATTGGAGGATATTATGAAAAAAAGAATTCTTAGTGCAATTATTTTAATTGCCTTATTTGTACCTTTATTATTAATTGGTGGAAAAGCTTTTGCAGTATTTATGTCTTTACTTGCTATTATGGGGTTATATGAAATTTTAAATATTAGAGAGACTAAGAAAAAGTTTCCTTTTATGATGAAAGTTTTTGCATATATATTAGTTGTGTTCTTTTCTTTAAATAATTTTACATCTATTGAGTTTTCATCTAATTTAGATTATAGGGTAATGACTTTTATTATATTTGTATTTTTGATTCCTATGGTTATTATTCATGATTCAAAAAGATATAATTTAAATGATGCATTGTTTTTGATTGGTTCAACTTTATTTATTGGATTAAGTTTTAATTTATTAATTATTACTAGAAACTATGACATATTATATATTGTATACTTATTACTTATTACAACGATTACAGATACTTTTGCACTATTTACAGGGAAACTTATTGGGAAGCATAAATTAGCTCCTGTAATATCTCCTAATAAGACTTATGAGGGTCTTTGTGGAGGACTTTTTATGGGGTGTTCTATTTCAGTTATTTTTTACCATGTAGCTATTAATCCTGCACTTCCTTTAGTACCATTAATTTTTATCACTTGTTTCTTAGCTTGTTTAGGGCAAGTAGGGGATTTAGTGTTTTCTTCTATTAAAAGATATTATGGTAAAAAAGATTTCTCTGATTTAATACCTGGACATGGTGGTATACTTGATCGTTTTGATAGTTTAATTTTTGTAGCACTTGCATATATTTTATTTTTAGGTATTATTTAGGAGGATGTTATGACATTAATTATATTTATATTAGTACTTGGAGTAATTATTTTTGTTCATGAACTTGGACATTTCTTATTTGCTAAACTTATGGGAGTTTATGTTTATGAGTTTTCTTTAGGAATGGGTCCAAAGTTATTTGGAAAGAAAGGTAAGGAAACTGAGTATTGTTTGAGATTAATACCAATTGGTGGTTTTTGTTCTATGGCTGGTGAAGAAGTAGACGAAGAAGAAATTAAGGTGCCAAAGAACAGAAGACTTCAAGCTAAAAAGCCTTGGCAAAGATTTTTGATTATGTTTTTTGGTCCAGGTTTCAATTTTATCTTTGCAATATTAACTTTGTTTTTTGTAGCTCTTATTTGGGGAAGTTCTAGTTATGAGCCAATTATTTCTTCTGTAGAGGCTAATTATCCCGCTTCTAGTGTTGGTTTAGAGAAGGGTGATGAAATAGTTAGTATAAATGGAAAAAAGGTAAAAACATTAGATGATGTTTCTATTTATTTAACTATTGCGGATAAAAAGAAAGCTACTAAAATTAAAGTTATTAAAGATGATGGTAGTACTAAAACTTATTCCGTAAAAGCTAAAAAAGTAAAAGAAAAAGATGAAGTTACATATAGATATGGTATTGGTTTAAAGAGTAAAATTAAACATGGATTTGTTAATTCTTGTAAATATACAGTAGTTAAAACAGGAGCTTTATTTAAACAGATGTTTATTACTGTTGAGAGTTTAATAACTGGTGGAGTTAGTGTTAAACAATTATCTGGTCCTGTTGGTATTTATAATATTGTTGGTGAACAAAGTAAAGCAGGTCTTTCTAGTATTTTATATTTAATGGCTTTCTTAAGTATAAATGTTGGATTTTTGAATTTACTTCCATTGCCAGCATTTGATGGGGGACATATATTATTCATTGTAATAGAGAAAATAAAAGGTTCTCCTGTTTCTCAAAAAACTGAAAATATGATACATACAGTGGGATTATTCTTATTAATGCTTTTAATGATATATGTTACATTCAATGATATATTAAGATTATTTTAGTAAAGATTAGGTTCTTTACTTTTTTTGCTTTTTGTCCATCGTTATAATTAACTATAGCCAAAATTATAAATATGTGATATTCTATGGCTAAAGAAGAGGTGGTAATATATGGCAAATAATGTTTATAAAGGAGGAGTGTTTGAAATTAATAATCAATTTTTACATTTTTTTGGTACAACTTTGAATTTAAAAAATATTGATTATATGAAGTTCAAAACTTATGATAGACATTCATTCTTTTATGGGATAAGGGAATGGATTTTCGGATTAATTGTTATGATGATTATATGTTCAATCTTTAAAAATATTATGTGGATAGGAGATATTTATATATTTACTATTGTAGTACTTATTGCTTACAATGTTGTTGAACATAAGAAACAATTTTTTGGACTTATTATTTCTACTGGAGTTAAGCAAATTGAGTTAGCATCAGATAGTAAAGATTTTTTAAATGAAGTTCATGATGCGATTCTTGATGGTATGAAATCTGATAGCGCTAATTATATAATAAATTTTGATAGTCATGATATTCAGAATAATGGAATTATAAGTAATGGGGATAAAAATATAAATAAGGTTTTAAAAAATGATTAATAATGGAATTATAGTTAATGGCAATAATAATGTTAGTGTTATAAATAATAATGGTAATAATAATTATCAAGAAATTCAAAATGAGTTATTGATATTGTTGCAGAAGGTTGATAATCTGGATGATTATAAAATTGTTTCTGAATGTATAAATTGTTCTAAAAATGATGATTCTAAATCAATTCTAAATTTAATTAAAAAATTATCAAGGAAAACATTATCTCTTATAAAGGAACTAGGTCTTGATGTGTTATCAGAACTGATTATTAGAAATATTTAATGAATGATGGTTGTTAAAAACACATGAATGTATGTGTTTTTTTCTGTATTAATTTGTTTTTCTTTGATAATTGTAGTAAAATATATGTTAATTGTAGGTGGGGTTTATGTTTAATATTGATGATTATTATTTGGGGGTTATTTTAGCTTGTCCTAGTTATTATAACAATGGAAATAGTAAAAAAAGAATTAATAGTTGTCCTGATGCTGATCCGTTTTATGGATTTAGTAGGGAGCAAGCTATGATAATGGGACAAGTAGTTTTATTAAAAAAAGAAGGTACATCTTATTCTGATTACGATAATTCCCTTTATAAAAATGAATTGATGTATAAATTGGGAAGAGTTAATTCTTATGGAATAATTTTGGCATATGTTCGTAAATTTACTGATTACTTTTCAACGGATTGTTCTACTTATTCATATGAGAAGGCTTTGTCTAATCCTTTTTTGCTTGAAAATATGATTTTGGAAGATTATTATGTTATGCATTCTACTCTTACAAGGGAAGATGCTGTTGTTATAAATAATTTAGAAAAGAAAGAAATGATACGTATTGATTATCTAAAAAAGTTATTTGATGATAATAATATAGATGTAAAGAAATTTGTTAAAAAATAAAATTGTGGAGGTGATAATGTGGTTGTAGGTATTTTGATAGAGATATCTCATCAAAATGTTGATAAAATATTTGATTATCACGTTCCAGATATATTGGTTCCAGAAATAAAAGTTGGAATAAGAGTAGAAGTTCCTTTTGGTAGGCAAACTTTAGAAGGCTTTGTTTTAGAGATTAAAGATAGAAGTAATTGTGATAATTTACGTGATGTAATAAGTATAGTTGATAATGATATAGTTTTGAATGAAGAACTTCTTTCATTAGGAAAAAGAATGCATAGAGAATTACTTTCTACATTGATTAGTTGTTATCAAGTGATGTTACCAAAAGCATTAAAAGCTAAGCATGGAGTTAATGTTTCTAAAAAATACGATATCTTTTATAGAATGAATAAAGATTTTAGTTGTAAAATTAATGCTACTCAACAAAAAATTATAGATTTATTTAAAGATAATGAATTAGTTAGTCGTTCTGATTTAGTTAAAATTTCTTCTTCTAGTTTGAAAACACTTTTAAAAAATGGTATTTTAATAGAAGAAAAGCATGAACATTATAGAATGCAATATAATTCTTTAGCTTCTTTTAATAAAGAACTTACAAAAGATCAGGAAAGAGCTTTTTTGTCTGTTGATTTGAATAATTATAATACATATTTATTACATGGTGTTACTGGTAGTGGTAAGACTGAAGTGTATATTAAATTAATAGAAAAAGTTTTATCGATGGGCAAAACAGCAATAGTTCTTGTGCCTGAAATTTCTTTGACTCCACAAATTGTTAATAGATTTACTGGTGTATTTGGTAATAAAATTGCGGCTTTACATTCTGCTTTATCTGATGGTGAAAAATATGATGAATGGAGAAGAATTCATAGAGGTGAGGTGTCAATTGTAATTGGGGCACGTAGTGCTTGTTTTGCTCCTCTTACTAATCTAGGAATAATTATTATAGATGAGGAACATAGTGATTCCTATAAACAAGATAATAATCCAAGATATGATGCGAGAAGAATTGCGATGATAAGGGGTGATAGGTGGAATTGTCCTGTTGTTTTAGGTAGTGCAACGCCTCTTTTAGAAGATTATGCTAGAGCATGTAAGGGTGTATATAAATTGCTTGAATTACCTAATAGAGTAAATGGTGATGCCTTGCCTAAAGTTTCTATTATAGATATGAATGAAGAGATAAAGAGAAGTATTAATCATTTTTCTTTACCATTTATTGAAAAGATTAGAGAAACACTTGATTATGGAAACCAAGTTATCCTTTTATTAAATAGACGAGGTTATTCTTCTTTTGTTACTTGTAAGAATTGTGGAACAACTTTGAAATGTCCTTATTGTGATATTAGTTTAACCTATCATAAATCTTCTAATAATTTACGTTGTCATTATTGTGGATATGGTACTAGACTTCCTAAAACATGTCCTGAATGTATGGAAGATGGATTATCAACTATGGGAGTTGGGACAGAAAAGATAGAAGAAGAACTTTCTAGTTTGTTTTCTTCTGCTAGGGTATTAAGAATGGACGTTGATACCACTACTCGTAAGGGTAGCCATGCTAAAATGATTGAGGCATTTAAGAATCATGAATATGATATTTTATTAGGTACTCAGATGGTGGCGAAGGGACTTGACTTTCCTAATGTTACGTTAGTTGGTGTAATTAATGCAGATACATCTTTAAACATTCCAGATTTTCGTAGTAGTGAAAATACTTTTTCTCTACTTTCACAAGTTGCGGGAAGAAGTGGTAGAGGTACTAAAAAAGGTGAGGTACTTATTCAAACATATAATCCTGAACATTACGCTATTTACTATGCAAAATCACATGATTATGTTGGATTTTATACGAGGGAAATGGCAATTAGAAGAGAATTAAAATATCCACCATATTTTTATATATGTTATTTAGGAATTAGTGGTCGTGATTACAAATATTTAAGTATTGAAGCTAATAAAATAAGGAAAACTCTTGATCGTTATTTATCATCTACTATTATATTAGGACCATCACCAGCTTCTATTTTTAGAATTAATAATGTCTATAGATATGGAATAATATTAAAGTATAAAAAAGAAGATGAGCTTTATAAAATATTATCAAAATTAATAGATCATTATAGAGGAGATTCTAAAATCACTTTAGATATAGATTTTAATCCTAGTCATTTTTAAGTTTGAAGCTAGTCCTTTTCTTTTTTTTTGTTTTGGTATATAATTATTATGATAATGGAGGACGTAATATGGGAAACAATAAATTTTTTAATCAAAATGATTTTAGTAATTCAGATAATAATTCTACTCAAACCAATCAACAACCTGGATTTGATAGTCATGGTAATTCTAGAGAGGAATATTCTGATCAGATTTATGTAAATGAAAGTAGGGGTAAAGAGGTTATGTTTGATCGCAAAAATCCTTTAGTTAGATTAATTTTATTAGCTTTAGGACTTGTTGCGATTATTGGAACAGCTTATTATATTTATGTTTATGTTACAACAATGAGATAGTCTTATTTTTAGGGGTGGTATTATGTTTTTAGATATTTTGAAGCGAGAAGATGTTCATAATTTTTTATTAGAAATTACAATAGATGAAACTAGATTTAGTAAAAAAGAAATTCCTTATATGATTTGTGAGGAGAAAATAAGTGTTACTGAATATAATTTGTTTACCTTGTTAGATGCTTTATTTAAATATTCTATTATTATTGAGGATTTAACTTATTTTGATGAGTTTTTGAAAGATGTTCATAAAATACTAAAAAAGGTTCAAAATCATAATGATGTTCAAATTGGAATTTCACGTGTACTTATTAATGCTTGTAAAAAAATACTTGGTATTAAGAATATTGATTCTTATGAAGATAAACTTTCTATTGTTTCTTATATTTATGATAGATATATTGTACATGGCTTCTTATTTCATAGTTTTCCAGCAATTTATTTAAATCAAGTAGAAGAAAATGGAATTGTTAATGTTTCTAGTGATTCATCTTTATTAGATAGTATCTTAGATAAGTATACAAAAGAAAAATTAACATCATCTTCTAGTATTTCTATTACTGATTCTCCTTTTATGTCCTTTTATTACGCATATCATACTCCTTATTTTATGGGAGAAATAGTTAACAAAGAAGATTTTGCAATTGATTCATTTTTTAGAAAAGATTATCATGAATGTATAAAACGTCTTTCTAGTATTTCACGTAAATATGATATGTTTGCAATTGATAAGAATCAGTTAATTGGTAAGTATAATGAGTTATGGGATTATTATAATTTAGATGATAGTTTTCCTGTTGTAGCGTCAATTAAACGTAGTGATTATGGTAAAAATTCATTACGAGAATATTCTCAATTATGTGAGAAATTGAAGGAAAAAGATATAGTATCAATTGTTACTTGTATTTTTGATACTAGACTTAATCAAGATCATTTGGAAGAAAATGTTTCACCTCTATCTATTAGAATTTTGATGCTTCCTAATTTGACTGATCTTAAAATACCTAGGGTTAGGAAAAAGGATCAAGTTCTTAATGGTAGAGGAGAAAATGGAGTAGTTGATCAATATGGAAATGTAACTATAATAGCTTTAGTTGGGGTGTTATTTATTGCATTAGGATTTATAGTAGCTTTTGTAATGTTAGGAGGAATGAGTTAATGAGAATTGTTTTTATGGGAACTCCAGATTTTGCAGTACCAATTTTAGAGGGATTAATTTCATCATATGATGTTTTACTTGTTGTTAGTCAACCAGATAAAAAAGTTGGTAGGCATCAAGTTTTAACACCAACTCCTGTTAAGAAATGTGCTTTGGATCATAATATTTCCGTTTTTCAACCAGAACATATAAAAAGTGATTATCAAAAGATAATTGATTGTAAGCCAGATATAATTATCACTTGTGCTTATGGTCAAATGATACCTACTGAAATTTTAGAATTACCTAAATTTGGTTGTATTAATGTTCATGCCTCTTTACTTCCTAAATTAAGAGGAGGAGCTCCTATTCATAAATCTATTATAAATGGTGATAGTAAAACAGGTATTACTATTATGTATATGGAAGAAGCTATGGACAGTGGTGACATAATTTCTCAGAGTGAGACAGAGATATTAGATACTGATAATTTGGAATCATTGCATGATAGATTGAGTGTTATGGGAAGAGACTTGTTGTTAGAAACGTTACCAGTTATTTTTAATGGTACTAATAGTAGAGTAGAACAAAATAAAAATGAAGTTACATATGCTTATAATATTAAGCATGAAGAGGAAAAAATCGATTTTAATAAAAAGAGTAGAGATATATTTAATTTAATACGTGGACTTTCACCTGTTCCTGGAGCTTTTTGTTATTTAGATGGTCAAGTATTCAAGGTCTATTCTTCTAGAATTTCTGATAAAAAATATGAAGGGGCTAAAATAGGAGAAGTTGTAAAAATATATAAAGATGGTATAGGTGTTAAAACAAGTGATGGTGAGATAATTTTTACGGATGTTAAACCATTTTCAAAAAAAAGAATGAGTGCGGCATCTTATCTTAATGGTAGAGGTCATGATTCTTTGATTGGTACTTTATTTGAATAGGAGGAAATATGAAAAAATTTAAGAGTTTCTTTAAATATATAAAAAGTAATTCAAAAACTCCTAGGGGTAAAGCTATTGCTTTTTTTGGTTTTTATTTTATTTTCTTTATAGTAGTTATTATGATGGTTCGATTTAATTCTTCTAATGAAACTGATGAGGTAGTTACTCCTAAATTTGATTTTTCTTTGATTGAAGCTAATAATTATCATTTTCATTATCAAGATATATTTGGAAATGGTATTACTACATATGATGGTGATAGGTATAATGATAGTTCATTATTTACAAAAAGTGATTCAGTTAATTCATTAAGTATTTATTCTAGTGGTTCTATATATTTAGGAAAAGATAGCAGTGGTTCATATGTAATGATTGATAATCCATATTTATTTCCCGAACTAAAAGATTTGAATTTTATTAAGAAAATGCTTAATAAAGCTACTTATATTTCAACAGGTAATTTGAAAAAGACATATCAAATTTCAACAACTACTTTAGTTTCTATTTTTGATAATCAAGAAATAGATTTAGATGATATGCCTAATACTATTGTTGTGACTACTAATTCTGATGGACAAATATATAAATTAGAATATGATTTTAGTAGTTA
The DNA here is from genome assembly GCA_900547465.1 of uncultured Mycoplasmatota bacterium. Classification (GTDB taxonomy): domain Bacteria; phylum Bacillota_I; class Bacilli_A; order RF39; family UBA660; genus UMGS995. The sequence continues at coordinate 24,083 of URHJ01000020.1, forward strand.
TTCTATTTATAGAGGGCATGGTGCATATCAAGGAAGTCTTTTATATTCTAATTTTTCTAATGTTCCTGAAATTGTAAAACCTGTGTAGATAACTTATGATCAAGTTATCTTTTTTTATAAAAATCTATAAAAGAATGTAGAATTATGATATCATATTAATAGTATGATAGGAGTGAGAGTATGAATAA
>URHJ01000021.1 GCA_900547465.1 uncultured Mycoplasmatota bacterium
AAACACAAAAATGGAGATGAATCAATTATGTTTAATGAACTAAAAGAAAAATTAAATGAAATCAAAAGTATGGGCTGGATTCCTTATGAACAAAATAATTACGGAAATGTTGGGTTAAAACTAGAAAAATTATTAAAAATTAATTCTGAAAATTTTGAAATACCAGATTATAAAAATGAAGTAGAAATAAAAACTAAAGTTTCGAAAAAAGAAAACAAGATATCTCTTTTTAATGCAACGCCAGATAGCTATCTTTTTGAAATTAAAAGAATACATAAATTATATTCATACGCTGATAAAAATAATTCTGATTATAAGATTCTTAATCAAGAAATAGTTAGTAATAAAATGGTCAAAATTAAAGATGATGTATATTTTTGTTTGAATGTAAATAGGGAAAGAAAATTAGTTCAGTTAATGGTATATAACAACAATGGTAATTTAATTGATAATCAAACCTCATGGTCATTTGAATTATTAAAGAACAAACTAGAAAGAAAATTAAAATTTCTATGCTATGTTGAGGCAGATAAATTTTATATAAATGGCAAAAATTATGTAAAGTACAAAACAGATAATTATTACGTTTTAAAAGATTTTAATACTTTCATAGACTTAATAGATAATGGAATAATCAGTTTCAGATTTAAAATAGGTGTATTTAAAAAAGGAAGTAGAAAAGGTCAAATACACGATCACGGCACAAGTATTACAATTGATAAACAAAATCTGGATTTATTGTTTAACAAAATATAAAATCAAAAAGAGAAAAATAAAAAAAGCACTACATAAGTAGTACTAATAAGCTAAAAAATGGTCGGGAAGACAGGATTTGAACCTGCAACCCCTTGGTCCCAAACCAAGTGCTCTACCAAGTTGAGCCACTTCCCGTTAATGGTGCGTTCGAAGGGATTCGAACCCCTGACCTTTTGGTTCGTAGCCAAACGCTCTATCCAACTGAGCTACGAACGCATACGCTCTATACCTAACATAAAACACTCTTTAGAGTTTATAATAATAAAAAAATAATGGTGGCTCCAGCGGGAATCGAACCACCGACACAGGGATTTTCAGTCCCTTGCTCTACCGACTGAGCTATGAAGCCATAATGGCGGTCTCAACGGGACTCGAACCCGCGATCTTCTGCGTGACAGGCAGACGTGTTAACCAGCTGCACCATGAGACCATTTGGTTGCGGGAAGAGGATTTGAACCTCTGACCTCTGGGTTATGAGCCCAACGAGCTACCGAACTGCTCTATCCCGCGATATGGCGGAGGAAAAGGGATTTGAACCACTTGCATCATTAAATGACCTACTTCAATAAAAATAATTGAAGCCCCTTTAACCAGACTTGGGTATTCCTCCAAAAAAATTATAATGGCGGAGGAAAAGGGATTCGAACCCCTGCGCCGCTTGCACGACCTTCCGGTTTTCAAGACCGGTCCCTTCAACCAGACTTGGGTATTCCTCCATATGATGGTGCCTAAGGCCGGACTTGAACCGGCACGAGGGTTGATTCTCGCAGGATTTTAAGTCCTGTGCGTCTACCAATTCCGCCACTCAGGCACATGGTGACCTGTATGAGATTCGAACTCATGACCCTTTGATTAAAAGTCAAATGCTCTACCGACTGAGCTAACAGATCATATATTAAAGATGGCTGCCTCGGTTAGATTCGAACTAACGCATGTCAGAGTCAAAGTCTGATGCCTTACCACTTGGCTACGAGGCAATATCAGTGGTGGAGAGAGATGGATTCGAACCATCGAACCCGACGGGAACAGATTTACAGTCTGTCGCGTTTAGCCACTTCGCTACCTCTCCAAAAAAAATGGTGCCGAAACCAGGACTTGAACCCGGAACCTACTGATTACAAATCAGTTGCTCTACCAATTGAGCTATTTCGGCGCATGGTGGGCGATATAGGACTCGAACCTATGACCCCCTGCTTGTAAGGCAGGTGCTCTAACCAACTGAGCTAATCGCCCATTAATGCCAGTTGACAATATCAAATATACCAGTAATTATTTCATTTGTCAATATGCAAAATACAAATTTTATATTTTTTTTGATTTTTCTACTAAAATAACGTCTTTTTTAATTATTTATCCATATTTTTAACATAGTGTTTAAAGTGGAAAATCCATGTTCTGTTTCAATAATTTTATTTTTCTTTTTCCCCGAAGATTTGTATTCTAAATTCTTAATACTAAGTTTTAAATGGCAATGTTGCTTATCAACATCAAGCACTTTAACCCTTATATTTTCTCCAACGTTAACATAATCATTTATATTTTTAACAAACGAATTAGAAATTTCTGAAATATGTACTAATCCACTATAATAATTATCTAAATTAACAAATATTCCGTATCTTTCTATTCCAGTAACACAACCTGTAACTACGTCTCCAACATTATATGTACTTTTTTCCATAAAGCCACAATCTCCTATTCCAGTTTAAATTATATCAGAGATATACATTTTATACAAGGTCGAAAATTCATCGTAAACAAATGTTATTATAATAACATATAAATATTTACCCAAATCTAACAATTTATATCAATTAATTGCATAATGCCATTTAAATATGATATAATTATGCGTGGTGATTATGATGAATAATGAGGATTTAAACAAAAAAATAAAGCTTATCATAGATAAAATTAATCCATACATAATAAGTGATGGTGGAAACCTTGAATTTATAAAATATGAAGATAAGACCGTTTATGTGAAGCTTTCCGGTGCATGTGCTGATTGTGGTATGTTGGATATAACTTTAAAAGATGGTATTGAACAGTTGATTAAAAATGAAATACCAGAAGTCGAAAATGTTATTAATATTGGTTAAATCCATTCTGTTGTAAAAATGTTAGAATAATTTTTAGTTAATATGGCATAGATATTTTTTACATATTTCTCGTACTCTACACTTCTTGATATGAGTGAGAGTATTTTTTTTTCGTCATCATTTCCGCTAATAATTCTATCATATAGATCGAAGTAGTGACTAGGATACATTAACCTTGCATATATCAACTTACCATCTGATTCTGAAAAATCACATTTGTTCAAAAATAAAATAATATCTGCGTAGTTGTAGTCATCTTTAATAAATATATACTTTAAATACTCTGAGATATCACGTGCAAAGTAATCAACTATAATGTTCATAGGATTATTAAAATTGTCTTCTGTTACTACTCTTTTATGCGAAATAACAACATTAGTCTCGTTTTTATTTATAGTATTGTCAGTGAGATAGGAAATAGCCGTTTCTGTCATTCCAATGTAATAATTTATACTTTTAGATATAAGAGGATATTTATTTTCTATATGTAAAAGTTGATATTCAACATAATCTATTTTTTTTGTCCACATTTTCACCCAATCTGTCCTATTAATACTTTGATAATTTTCAAACAATATAGGCGTTAATTTTGACTTAACAATAATATTTTCCAAATTAATTTTAACATCGGTTGATTTTTTTAAAAGAATATAATACCCTTTACTAGTTAGAGTCAAATACTTTTTCTCAATATTCTGAATTAATTTGTCATACAAGTTATTTTTATTAGTTAAGTGGTGAATTTCTGTCAATTCCAATTCAGTTCGTTGTGCTGGCATAAAAATATATTCGTTTGAATTGTATTTAAATGAATATATACTCCCTTTATTTAATATTTTTAAAACAGGTATCTTATAAAAGTATTCAATGATATTTTTTATAGGTATCACCTCCTTAGTATATATGCAAAAAAAAAGGAAAATATTATTTTGATCTTCCTTTAGAATTATTATTTACATTTTCTTGAACTCCTATATTTAGTTCATCACACATTGCCTTCAAACTCTCGTTAGCTTGATCAAGTTGATTTGTACTAGAATTCAACTTATTAGTCTTATCGCACATTAAATTAAGTTCTGCTTGTGTTTTCTGTGATTCTTCATTTAAACTTTCTTCCATTAGATTAAGTCTTGTTGAAATCATTTCTTTTAGATAATTATTTTCATCGCGAACTTTATTATTTTTCTCCTGTGCTTGTTCATACTCATGTTGTGCTTTTTCTTTTTCTAGAGTCATTTGTTTTTTCTTTTCTATCTGTTTCTTAAGAATTTCTCTGTATTGTTCCAATGCTGCAATTGTATCTTGGTCGTTAATTGTAGTAATGATATCAGAATTATTATTTATTGAACTGTTACTATTAGTGTTAGTTTCAAAATTATTTTGAACATTTTCATTTAGTTTACTATCATATTGTTCAGAAGGCATTACAAACTCATTTGGAATAATTAAAGAAGTATTAGGTTCTGTAGAGATTATACTTACACCAGTTTCAATCTCATTATTATTATTTTTCACTTGGCTATTATCTGTACTAGTTTGGTTATCATTTGTAGGATTAATATCATCTATTCTTCCTGATATATTTGTAAGTTCATCACGTCCTAGACGATATGTTGTATCTTCTTGGTTGATATTAGAATCATTTTTTACTTGACTATTATCTGTACTAGTTTGGTTATCATTTGTAGGATTAATAACGTCTATTCTTCCTGGCATATTTGCAAGTTCAGCACGTCCTAGACGATATGTTGTATCTTCTTGGTTAGAATTTTGTTTTTGTTCTTTATTATCATCTGTTGCGAATTGTTTATTAATCATTTCTTCAACTGTTTGTGGAGAAATGATATCATCCACATTAATATTATCTTGAACGTTGCTTGGTTCATCATTAGCTGCCATTTTCTGTTGATACATCTTACCTACAATAGGGACATTTTTGATAAAGTCTTTCCACCACCTTGAAATGCTATTTCTTGCACGTTCAGCAACCTTTAGCAGTCTAACGCTTACATGTAAATAGTTTTCATCTTCAAGGGCTAAATTGAGATATTCAACTTGATCTTGTAATTTAGCTAACTTTCTTTTCACTATTTCTTGATTGTGAACACCAATGCTAGCCATATTTGCTACCTTAGCATACGCTTTTATATCTTCTTCTTTCTTATTTTTTTTCTTCATTAATTGGTTATAACGCCAAAGTTTATATTTATTATGGATAGCATCAAATGTTCTAGAGTAGAATTGAATCTTTTTTTCATTTCCTTTTACAATACTATTATAATCACGATCCACAAATTCATAATTAGTTTTATTATTATTCATTGTAAAACCCTCCTATCTAATTATTCATCTTTTGAAAGTTCACGTAATACATCCTTAATACGATTCCATTCGTTTTCATCATCTACACCAAGAAGTTTAGGTTGCCCAGAACTGCGATCTATATTAGAAACATAAACAGTAACATTACCATTGTCATCTTTTTCATCGCGAGTATAAACAACATACTCCTTCTTATTGTCTTTAAATTCAAATGCTAGAATCACTTCTACTTTTTCTACTGAGCCATCTTCGTTTACAATAGACATCATCTTTTTTTCTTGATTTTCCATTTCCATGTTAAATCCTCCCTTACTATTCATATAAGAATATTTTATCATAATTGTAAAATTTTACAATACTTATTTGATTTTTTTTAATAAAAAGTACTTTGCACCATATGCACAATAATTATCTATATAATCATTTAATCTTTTAATATCGTTGCAATCGCTTACATTCTTGTTATCAGATTTATAAAAGCCTTTCAAGCGTAGTTTATCATAAGAATAATCTCCTACAATATAATCAAATGGGTTAAAATAATCGGTATATGTATCAATAAATTCTTCTAAGTCAAAGCAATCTCTATGGCTTTTTTCTAGTGTATATTTATTGCCTTCTACTTCAATTTTTAATTTTTTTTCAGTATTTTTCATAAGCATCCCTCTGTCAATAATTATAGCATAAATAAAAAAATGTTCAACAAATTAGTCTTTACTCAACTGGTAAGGAGTAACTTGCTGAATCTTTTGTAAGTGAATTTAAATAATAATCTGGAATAGATCCCTGAACAACTTTTATTGATAATGGGACTTCTGTTTTCACAACGACTTCTTTAGTTCTAGACGGCATAGTAATTCTTTCCCTAACTTCTATTTGAATTGATGATGTCAAGTAAACACTATTTATTCCATATGATTTTACCTCTGTTTTAAAATGTGTCATAACCTGTCCTATAAAGTTTAATTTTATTGGTATAACTGGACCATTATTAGCTAGTAAAGTATCAGAAAGTAACATTCCTGTTGGTATCTCACATACAACACCCTTTTTAATCTTTTTAAATCTAAGTCCATAAAATGTATCCGCTAAATCTATATCTTTTATATTTCCATTTTCTAGTTTTATTAAATTATTTTGAACTCTTTTCGTTACATTTTCAAGCAATAAGTTAGCTTCTTTTGCTCTAAAGTCAATTAGTTGAACTTCTCCATCGCTATTTTTTACAATTTCAAAAATATTGTTATCCAGTTCTTTGACAAAGTTCTTATCTAACGAATAGTTAATCATATAAGTTCCAAATCTTTTTGCTTCTATTTCTGAATATGATGCAATTCCTGGACTAACCTTAGAATTTACAACATTAACAAGGATAATGGCGAAAATCAAACTACTTATAATAATCCAAAATAAAATTGTAAAGTTCTTTTTTATTTCCATACTTTATGATATGAAAAAGGCAAAAATAACATTCTATTACTTTTGCCTTAATCCTACATTTTTAGATTTATTAAAATTACATCCTCTCCTATTTTTGCAATATCTTTCCATAGAACTAACAAATCATCATCTTTAGAAAAAGATAGAAATTTTTTATTTGTTTCTATTACTAGCGATTCTATATTACCAGCTTTATCAACATTTGCATCTATAATACTTCCTACATTTCTACCATCAACCATATTAACAATATTTTTAGATTGCAAATCAGAAAGTCTCATCTACATCACCTAGCAAATTATATGCTTTATGTATTAGCGTAATACTTTTTTTAATGAATTTATTGCTGATTTTTCTAATCTAGAAACTTGGGCTTGGCTAATAGATAATTCTTCTGCTATTTCCATCTGGGTTTTACCAATAATGAATCTTTCGTCTAATATTAATTGTTCTCTATCACTAAGATTGTTCATTGCTTCACTAACAGCCAACTTCACTTCCATATCTTTGCTATTTGTTTTTTTATCTTCAATCTGATCACATAAATAAATTGTGTCTCCTCCATCATTGTAAATTGCTTCAAACATACTAACTGGTTCACGTAGTGAATCAAGAGCATTTACAACATCAAAGGTTGAAACTTCTAACTTTTTAGCAATCTCTTCTACTGTTGGTTCAACTCCATTAGTCGCAGTGTATTCTTCTTTATATTTTAATGTTTTATAGGCAATGTCTTTTAGTGATCTACTTACTCTAATTGAATTGTTGTCACGTAAGTATCTTCTAACCTCTCCTAAAATCATGGGTACAGCATAGGTTGAAAACTTAACTTCATGTGACAAGTCAAAGTTATCAATTGCTTTTAATAATCCTACACATCCTACTTGGAATAAGTCATCCATATTTTCACATCTATTATTAAATCTTCTTAGAATTGAAAGAACCAATTTTAAATTTCCGTTTACTAAGTCTTCTCTAGCAAAAGGATCTCCTTCTTGCATTTTTCTAAATAGTTCATTCATTTCTTTACTACTTAATACTTTAATATTTGCTGTGTTCACACCACTTATTTCTACTTTGTGGCGTGCCATATAAAAAACTCTCCTTTCATATTTCTTATGATATAAAAGAAGAGTTCTTATACATTAAATTATTTTATTTATTGCTTTTTCATATATTTGTTCTAATTCTTTGCTTTGTTTTTCTGTTAGCTTTTTTCTTTCTTTTGTATGTGATGGTAATGTAGAAACGTGGATATCTACAATTTTTCCATTTTTTACAAAGACAACAGTGGGAAAATATAATCTTTTAATACTGTCATCATTCAATCCTTGATAACTATCTGCCTTATCGCCAAGTGCTTCAATAATCTTATAATAACTATCACTACCGTCCTTTATAACCTCAATACTACCATCTTCTTTTAGACTTTTTTCATCTCGTTCAGAATAAGCATTACAATAATATATTTTGTCTAGTCCAGTTGATTCCTTAGCATTGAATAATGAAGTTAAAATGTGTCTAGACCATGAACTTTCTGGATATCCAAAGTAAATAACACCAGTTTCATTTTTTAAAATTTGTGCAGCTTTTTTTGTACTTATATATGTTACTCCATTTTTTTCAGGAACTTCTACAGAAAGATATGAAACACCTGATAAGTTCTTTGTGCCATTAAATCTTTCATATTCTGATTTAAATTTTTTCTCGTCCTTGCTTATTTTTTCACTTTTTATAGTAAATATAGATAAAATTATGACTATTACTAATATTACCCCTATTAAGCTATAAACAACTTTCTTTTTCATAAACGCACCTCATCTATTTATTACTTCTTCTATTTGTTCTAATAATCTTTTTGTATCAAGTTTAGTTCTTTTTTTTGGACCTTTTATATGTATATGCTTTCTCATCTTTCTATTTTGATTACGTATTTCCATCATAAAATCTATCTTGTCACTATTATATACATATCCTAATTGGTTAATAACAATTGCATTTTTGGAAAGACAAATTACTGCCACTCCATAGTCTTGGGTAAGTACAATATCTCCTTCTAAAGCATCATTTTCTAACTTTGTATCTACTGCATTAGCACCTTTTGCTACCTTAATTATGGTTGTATCTAAATTAATTTCATGTTCGCTATCAACATAAATAATTACATTTATATTATATTTCTTAGCGAGGTCAACAATTAAAACTAGATCTGGGAAGGCATCTCCATCAACTAAAATTCTCATATTAATTTTTTAAATTCCTTTGGAGTTTTTACCTCAAACATAATCTCTTTCTTTATTTTTGGATAATATATTTTTAAGCGATTGGCATGTAGGCATAGTCTTGTTGCTTTACTATTTTTATCTTTTTCTCCATATTTGTTATCGCCTACAATTGGACAGCCTATATTAGCAAGTTGAACTCTTATTTGATTTTTCCTACCAGTTTCTAGATTTATTTTTAACAAAGAGTATTTATCGTTTTCTTTTATAACTTCATAATTAGTAATTGCTTCTTTTCCTTCTTTTTTATTAGTAATATATACTAAATTAGTTTTAGTTTCTAACAAACGATTAACTAATCTTGCTTTTTTAGTTTTCAATTTTCCTGTAACAACTGCGATATATTCACGAACAGATACGTAATCATTCCAATTTTTCTGCAAAGTGTTTTTCATTTTTTCATTTTTAGCAAATAAAACTATACCACTTGTATCTTTATCTAATCTATGAACAATGTAGACCTTTGCTCTTTTATCAGTTCTTTTTAAATATTCGGAAATATAATGATATAATGTCTTTTCTTTTTCTTTTATCGTTGCAATTGTTAAAAGTCCACTAGGTTTATTAACTACAATTATTTCATCATCTTCAAATATAATTTCAAATGGTAATTCTTTTTTATTTTTCTTATTTGTATCAATTATTATTTCTAATCCCTTTACAACTTTATAATTATATTTGGTTACTTTTGTATTGTTAATATAAATAGAGCCATGTGTTAAATATGACTTAATCTTTTTCTTAGACATATCTAGGTTTTTATATAAGTAATCTAGTAATTCACCATTTTCTTTAACAATAATTTTCATAATAATCACTCCTAGTTCACACAGATATACATATATTATACCAGAAAAAAACAAGAAAAGTTGAAAAATATATAATCATTTTCTTTTTTCTTGTTACAAGTATTAAATGTTATGCAATTATTTTTTTTACTCTTCTTTTTAGTTTTTTACAAGTGTCACTGGTTTCGAATAAATAATGTCATCACATTTATCTTCATACATTCTTTCCTTTTCTGCTTGTGTTTTAGAAACATCTATAAACATAGCATGTTCTCCTCCACCTACCATAGAAAATTTCTTAGTATTTTTTCTGTTATCTTTCATATTAAATCTCCTAACAAATTATATAAAATTTACTTGTAATAAGTATAACACATAAAATAGGTCAAATCTATTTAACTTTTTGTTTCGGAATTTCATTTCTGGTTTCGTTAATTGTATTCATGTATATCTTTTCTAATTGATTTCTGAAATCTGGTTCAAATACTTCATCTAATGACTTATCATTTCCTGATGTATAAAGGTTGGCAAAATTAGCAAATATTTCTGCTGCTACATTCATTTTTTCTTTATAGTACGCTTTGCCATGACCAAATGGTATCCTTTCAGACAATTCTATTTTCTTATATGTGGCGATAGCTTCAATTATATCTGATACAGGATTATCACTACTTTTGGCGTAAATTTTATTCATTACATTTAATGAAAAAAGAGAAATTTTGACATCTTTTAGAGGACTAATAATTTTGAAATTAGGGTTAAGCTTTATTGGAGAGGTATGCGAGTTTTCTTTCTGATAATCTTCTAGTAACATTTCTGTTAAGCTAGAATTATTTTTAACTTGATTTTCTATTATGATTTTAATTTCATCTTGAGTGTTATTAATTTTCTTTAAAATTGAATTAACTTTTTCTTTATTAAAATCCATTTTATCTACTATTCTATTAATTTTAAATAGATTTCTGCTCATGTCATAAAAATGGCCTACTTCGTGATAGAAAGCGTTAACATCAAACCATTCTATAACATCTTTATCAAAATAAATATGTGGTGGAACATCTTTGGAAATATAGGAAACTCCACTTGTTTTATAATCTGATGGGATAGTAGGCAAATTTGTGATAATACAGTCAGTTTTTCCTAAATTATCAAGCAATGCTTGTCTTTTTTTATCTCTTTTAATATTTTTCTTGCTAAAATTGTAATAGTTTATTAATTTGTCAATATCTTTATCATTATCTGATATAAATTTTATATTATCTACTATTTTAAATTTACTTGGATTTGTTATTGTGTTTTTATTTTTTTTACATTTTTTAAGTTCAGCTATTAAATAATCGTTATAAAATCCTCGGAATTTTGTGTCATATTCTAGTCTTAAAAGCCAAATACTTTCCATTATTTTATTTTTAATTCTGATTCTACTAAGCGTTTCTTTTACTCTTTTATCATCATTTTTATTTAAATTGATATTATTTTTTAATGTCTCAATTCCATTATAAATATCTATTTTCATATTAACTCCCTACTTATAAAAAAAGAAAATGATATTATTTTCTTTTCATTTCTAGAGAAAACTTTGTAATCCTCTTGCGCTTTTTGGTGTTCTTAATTTATGAAGTGCTTTTGCTTCTGTCAATAAAACTCCTATCTTAGAGGCACCTAAACTTTTTCCGGTTTCTTCTAATGTTTTACAACCTCCACCATCAATACCAAATCTTTTTCTTATAATAAACTTTTCTGTATCTGTTAATTGTGCAGTTTCAAATGACTCTATAAGTTTTTCTCTCATATTATTTTCAATTACTTCTGAATCAACGTCATTATTATCAATCAACATAGAATTATCAGTAGAATCTGATGTGATGGTATTACTTATTACCAATTTGATATATTTTGCCAAGTTTGTATCACTAATTTTAGTATCACCAATAGTGGAATCTAAATAATCACATGTTTTATCAAAGAAACTAGCTACCCTTACTTTTTGGTCATTTGAAATTTTACTATCTTCAAAGACTTGTTCTGTTAAATCTATTTTTTCATCACCTAATTGTCTTAGTCTATAATATTTAACAAAAGACTTTCTTAACTCTAGATCTGTTAATACACCTAATGCATTATCAGAATGTTTCTTTCCATTTTTATAGAATTGTGAGCTAGTAAATTCTGAACTAGATGAAATATCAAACTGACTATTTAATCCCATTTTTTCTTCAATAGAATAGCTGAATGAATTAGCCTGCGTAATTTGTGAAAATGAATTTGCCTCATTTAATTTACCATTTTTAATATTTTCAATCCAAGTTTCATATGTTGTCGCAATAATGTCTTCTGGATCAGCATTCATACTAGAAAGTAAATAAATATTTGTACTTTTTAAATAATTATATACAACATGTTCTGTACCTAAAATAATCTTGTTGTAATAATTTTTTCTTAGTTCCTTATTATCTGTTTCATTTATTTTCTTATATAATTCCTTAACCTCACTAATTCTTAATTTTTCTACATTTGAAAATTGTTCATTCCAATCTTCTAATATTTTTGTTTTATCCATTTTTATCCCCCTCTTTAAATGTGTACACATTATATCAGAAAAAGGAGGAAAAGTCAATGTTTTTTTATAGACTACACCACAATCATAATAAGAAAACATTCATAAATTATAACAGTTATAATGGAGGTTGAATCAAATGAGTTATGATGACAAAATTTCACAAATAATAAAAAATCATAAATTAAAACATAGATTACAGGAAATAGGAATATATCCAAATATGGGAGTGAAAAAAATAGTCGGTCCTACTGGACCTAAGGGTGATATTGGTCCCACTGGTCCTCAAGGTAACGGATTACAAATAATGGGATCATATAGTAGTGAAGAGGAATTATTACAGCATCATCCTACTGGTAATATTGGTGAAAGCTATATTATAAGTGGAGATTTATATGTATGGAATGACGAAGACAAAAAATGGGAAAATGTTGGTAATGTACAAGGACCTACGGGAATAGCTGAAAAAATAAAAATTAATACTACAACTACAACTGAAAATGGAGGGAAAGCCGAAGTAATTGATACATTTGAGAATGATACTCACGTTTTAGATTTTGTTATACCTAGGGGTGATGTTGGTAAAACTGGGCCTACTGGACCACAAGGTATTAAAGGTGATATTGGACCTACGGGACCTCAGGGGATTCAAGGCCCTACAGGACCAGCACAAGAAATCTTACCAACAAGTTATAATGCTATATTATTTGCTAGCTATGCCCAAGCTCACTATTCTAGGGTAATGCAAATTCAAGATATTATCGAAATACCTGATAATAATAATTTCTTCACCCAGGTTAATGATACAGAATTTTCTGTCAATACTCCTGGATACTATGAAATAACTGTTTGTGGGCAAATATCTGGTGTTGATCAAAGTCATGGGGCTATATTTCACCTATCAAATAGTAATGGTAGTGTAATTCAAGATCTTTCTTTTGAATTAAAGGCAGGAACTACCAATAGAATGGATTGTTCTGAAACAGTAATTACTAAGATAGATACTCCAACTAACTTATATATCAGATGTGGAATTATAGGAGATCAAGGGACTGCTAATATTGATTTTGCTAATGTAAATTTAATTATCAAAAAATACAACTATTAAAAAAGAAGCTTACTTTTAAGAGATAAGCTTCTTTATTTCTTCTTTATAGGACACTACTCCATTTTGATTAAATGGATCTACTTCAAATAGATAGGCACTAAATACTGCGGATAACATGAAGAATGAACTTAATTTTCCGATATTATTTATAGTCATTTTATCTATATCAATTATAATACTTGGTGTATTACCATTTTTATGGGCTCTACATACTGCATCACAGACTTTATTATTTATATTTGAAAGTGTTTCATCTCCTACTTTTATTTCTTCATCAAAATCTAATTTTAAAATTGTTTCAAATATAATTGGATTACCTTCTTGTAAGAATTGTCCTAGAGAATGTAAATCTCTTGTATTAACAGTAGAAATAGGAAAAATACCTAATTTATTTTTTCCTTCACTTTCACCAAATAATTGTTTTAGCCACTCAGTATAATAATAAAGTTCTCTATTATAGACACTGAAGTTTTCTATGTATTTGCCTTTTGAAAATAGATTTATTCTAAGTTTAGCATAATAATAAGCATCATCTATTAAGCCTAGTCCTTTTTTATAACCATCTAATAATTCATCTATATCTAGATTCATCACTGATAATGGAAGAAGATGAGCTGCGGTCATTAAGCTATATCTTCCTCCTATATCATCGTTCCAATCAAATGATTCATAGCCATATTTTTTTACTTCTTCTCTTAAGTAACCGGAATCCTTATTAGTAGTAACAATTATTCGCTTTCTAAACTCTTCATTAGTATATTTCTTTAGTAGTTCTTTTTTTATTATCTGATATGTTAATTTTACTTCAAGAGTTGTTCCTGATTTACTAATGACATTAACAAATACTTCTTTATCTTTTATATAGGATAAAACTTCATTCAAGTATTTACTTGATAAGTCATTTCCTATATAAATAACTTCTGTTTCAGATTTTTTGAAGTTTGATAAAAATATTTTACTTATGGCATAACTTCCTAAGAATGATCCACCTATTCCGATAACTAATAGACAATTACTATTTTCTTTTATTTTTTGGGAAACCGATTTGATTTTATTTATTTCATCAGTACTAATAACATTATTATAAAATCCTGCCATAGGACTATTATAAATTTTATTTAATAGTTTTTGTTTTTCATTTGTATCAACTTCTACTTTAGAATCCATATAAGTAGAAAAATCAAATTTAATCATTAGCTGCCTCCTTAATATAGAGTGATACTTCATATTTTTTCTTTTTATCACTAAGTTTTATTTTATTTTTACTTCTTTGAGTTTTACCATCAATAATTAGTTTTTCTTCTTTACCAATATTTACTTTTATATTATATGTTGAATCATTATATTTATATTTAATTTCAAAATTTTTAAAGCTATTTGGAACTTTTGGATCTAGTACTAGGCTATCTCCATATTTCTTTATTCCTAATATTTCTTCTACACCTACTCTATAAAACCAACCTGCAGAACCTGTATACCAACTCCAGCCACCATGTGCCTTATATTTTGGATTAGAGTAAATGTCTGCGGATATAACATATGGTTCAATCTGATATGTAGATACATCACTTTCATTAAGACTTCTATTAACTGGATTAATCATTTGGTAATAGTTCCATGCCTTAATAATATTTCCTGTTTTTAATAAAGCCATGATATACCATGATGTTGAATGAGTATATTGTCCTCCGTTTTCTCTGATTCCAACTGGATATTTTTTAATATAACCTGGATCATTTAACGTTTTATCAAATGCTGGTGTAAGTAGTTTGATTATTTTTAGATCTTTATCAACTAAGTTTTCTTCAACCGAATTAATAACACTAGTTACCTTATCTTCAGGACAAACATCACTTAGGATTGAAAAACTTTGAGAAATAAGATCTATCTTACATTCATCATTTTCGTGGGATCCTAACTTCTCTCCATTATCAAAGTAAGCTCTTAGATAATATTTTCCGTCCCATGCATTATTATTTAAAGCATTTTTTAATTTTTCATTAAATTCTTCATATTTAATAGTGTCAAAACTACTATCATAATCTTTCATAAATGAAATGAATTCTGCAATAATTTGATATAAGAAGAAACCTAGCCAAACACTTTCTCCAGAACCTTTAATACCAACTTTATTCATTCCATCGTTCCAGTCTCCTCCACCCATAAGTGGTAAGTTATGTCTACCCATACTTGACATAGAGAGTGATAGGGACTTTAGAAGATGGTTTAGAAGTGTTTCTGAATAGTTGCTATAATTAAATATCATTCCTCGTTCTTGTTCATATTCTGTTAATTTATCACCTACAACGTATGGTACTTCTTCAGTTAAAATAGTTGTATCATTAGTTACTCTTAAATAGTAAAGTGTTGCATAAACAAGCCATAAATAATCATCTTTATATCTACTTCTAAGACCAAATCTGTTTTTATCATGCCACCAATGAAGTACATCTCCTTCTTCAAATTGATGCATTGCATTTTTTAATATTTGTTTTCTACTTACTTCAGGTAAAACTAAGCAAATATTCATAGAATCTTGTAATTGATCCCTATAACCAAAGGCTCCACTTACTTGATAGAATCCAGCTCTTGCTAAAAGTCTTGAAGAAATAGTTTGATATAAGTACCAGCCATTAATCATATAATTGAAACTTTCATCTTTAGTTTTAACTTCAATCTTTGATAATGTATTTTTCCATTTTTCTTTGACTAATTTAAATTCTTTAGTAGTTTTTTCTACATCGCCATATTTAACTACCATTTCTTCTAATTTAGAAACGTCTCTATGACAGCCTAAACTAAATATAACTATTTTTTCATTATTTTTAGGAACTATTGTATTAATACCAATTTCTTTGATAAGAATTTTATCATCAACAAATTTAGTAATCTTTTCACTAGAAGACATAAATACATTAACATCACTATAGTCATTACTATAAACATTACGCATTTTTAGATAATTGTCTTTGACCATTGCTTCTGTTAAGATATGTCTACTTGTCTTTTCTTCGAAATTACCTAATACTGGATTAATAAAGAAATCTATATCTATGGAAATATCTTTATTAGTTTTATTCTTTAATTTAACTATGTATAGTTTTACTGGATCATCAACTGCTACAAACTCAACTACTTCTTTATGAAGAGTTTCTCCTTCACTTTCTAAGATACTATATCCAAAGCCATGACTACATCTTGATGGATCAAATAATGAATTATTAATTTTTATTCCTTCTGACTTATCATTTAAAACCATTTCATTTGTCCAAGAACTTATTTTAAATTCTCCACTATTATAGCCATATGTGTAACCACAGCCATTGTTTGTAACGATAGTACCGAAAGATTCGTTTGCTATAACGTTGCTCCATGGTGTTTTAGTGTTATTGTTTTCTATTACATATAGTGAACCGTCATTACTAAATCCTCCATAGTTATTAAAATATTTTAGATTTTTAGTTATAGGCAAGTCTAGATTTTTATCTGTTGTCATTACTTCTGGAACATTAATTTTATTTCTTCTTTGAAGTTTTTCGACTTCATCTTTTAGTGATGTATGAGAAGATATATTAAACATAAGTCTAGGTACTGTTTTTAGAAGTGTTTTATCTTCTTCACTAATTATATTTTTAGAAATAACTTGAACATTTCCTGGAGTATTTGAAAAACCATTAACTGCATACACTCTATATAATTCATCATCTATTTCTTTTTTGATTGTCTTAGAATATTCTTCATTTTCACTATTTATAATGATGATATCAACAAATATAGATTTATTTTTGAAATATTCGAAGGCTTTTAAAATTTCAAATACAAAGGCAATATCACTTATACTATTTATATTTACTAAAATAATTGGTCTATCTCCACTAATTCCAAATTTCCATAATCCACTTTGAGATAATGCATTTTGTCTTAATATTTGTTTTCTATCTTCTCCTACTGTAATTTTAGTAGTTTGATATAAGTAGTTGAGCATAATATTATAAGTTCTCATTTCACTACCAACGACATTAATCATTTTAGTGTTCATAATGTTCATAAGAGAGGCAACTTGAAATGCTTCATCTATTTTCTTCTTTGTATCATAACTATTAACAATATCAAATAGTTGTTCCATACTTCTTCCAAATCCATTTATAAAATAAATTGTTTTTGATGAGTTTGGTGCGATTTCTACTGTATTTCTTAAACTCATAACAGGATCAATACTATCACCTACATTACAACTTAAATTTTTTGATAATGCTTGTGGATTCTGATAAGTTCTATTTCTACCAACAAAATTAAATCTATCTGTTTCATATGTGTATTTATCTTTAGGATCATCTATTAGAAGTCTTTGAATCATATAAGCATTTATGTTTGATGTTCTACTTTTTCTACGCATTATAAGTGAATGAGTTTTATCATCGTAAGTTGATGATAAAAACATATTTTGGAAAACACGATGGGATACATCATCCATATTCTCACATAAAATTGGTTCTGTATAACTTGTAACTTGTAATAGCTTGAAGTCATCAGAATCGTTATAGAAAGTAATTTTACGTATTTCTGCATGATGATTTTGTAACACAGTTATTTCTGTTTTAGTAGAAATAAGTCCATCTCTTCTAAAGTACTTTATTTTATCTGATGAGAACACAACTTCATATTTATCAGGCTTTTGGTTTATTGGTGCATAGGTATTAGACCAAACCTTTTTTGTATCTAAATCTTTTATATAGAAGAATATACCATAGTCCTGTTCTGTTATTTTTCTATAACGATTTAGTTGTAACATACGATATCTAGAAAAACTATCACCACGATCATTCATTAGTAAAGTGTATTTCTTATTTGATAGTACACTAACTTCTGGCATGTTAGAGATATAATCAAATTTTCTAATATCATTTTCTATAACTTCTCTTTTGTAGTTATATTTTTTGTATCTAGCCATTTTCATATCAATATCAGCTTTTACTTGAACTTTTTCTTTTAGTAAAATATCATAGGTTTTAACTCCAACATTTTGATGAAAATAGTCTTTAAGTATTCCTTTTTTTAGGTAGTTTGTTAATCCCATTAAGCTCATACCTTGGTGATGAGCAAAGCACGCTCTAACAACTCCTTTGTTACTATAATCGTATGATTCATAAAAACCATAGGCTGATAGCATATTAAGTTTTTTGAATTTTATGATGTTTTCATATACTTCTCTTGGGTAAAGTTCCGTAGCCATAAATGATGAATATGGAGAAATTACTATTCTATTATTGTTGTCTTCCCTGGCCTTTAAATATGGAACAGAAAAACTATAATATTTGTAACTATTTGAGTTATCTAGTTCATTGTATGCTGACTCTGATATTCCCCATGGAAGTTTTCTATTAATTCCTTCTATATAAGATTTTTGACATAGATGGGCAAATTGATAAGATTCATCTAGTAATGTATTTGAATAGTTCTTCATAAATAAAAGTGGCATATAATATTCAAATGCAGTTCCAGACCATGAAATTAAGCCTTTATGATGAAGATAGGTAGTTAATGATTTATCAAGACAGAACCAATGTTTACTAGAAACGTCTCCTTTGGCGATTGCTACAAAACTAGTAAGACGTGATTCTGATGCAAATTTATTATAATTATATATTGATAAGCGAGATTCTAGGCTTTCATATCCAATACTAAATACATCTTGTTTCGTGTACAATTTTTTGAAATTAGCTTTTTTAATCATCTTTTCACAAAGTTTTGCTAATTCTTTAAAATTGTTATCTTCTAGATATGACTGACAAACCATTAAAGCAGCAATCAAGTTTCCTGAATCAATAGTTGAAACAAATTTAGGATATAAAGGACTTTTATCTTCAATAGAATACCAATTATATAAATGCCCATTCCATTTTTCTAGAGAATCAACTGATTTTAAGATATTTTCTAAATAGTAAATTGATTTATCAAGAGAGATAAATTCTAATTCTTTAGCACAAATGACACTGGTTAGTGAAAAAGCAATATCAGTTGCTGATGTCCTATTATCCATTTTCATCTCTCTATTATCTTGAAAGTTATCTGGAATTAAGAAATGATTTTCTTCTTTTAAAAACTCTTCAAAGTAATTCCAAGTTTTTTTGGCAATACTTTTCATTTCTTCAAGTTCACGATCATCAACCCTTTCTACTTCATGATTAATATTACTGCTTACATAATGAAGTAAGAATGGTGCACTGATAAATACTAGTGCTACTACAATCATTGAATAGTTAGTTGTCAAAATACCAACTATTAGAAGAATTAATCCTAAAACTAAGTTAAAAATAAAACTTTTTAAATATGATGCTAAGTCACCTTTTGACTTCTTTTCTACTTCTTCTGCAGTTGTCCAGTTAAGTAGTTTTTTATGTGATATAAAAAGTCTATACATAGTTCTTATAAAAGCATCTAAGTATAATTTTGTATAGAATGGTATAGTAGAAAAAACTAGGAAAGAACGTAAGAAAAGGGATTTTCCTCCAAACATTAAGTTTTTATAATATACAGTAGTTAATTTCTTTTTCTTTACATAAAGTTTGCTTTTTAAATATGAAAGAATTGGTAAAGCAATAACTAAGAATATAAATAAAATCCAAAGATAGTTATGTTTACTAAAAATTAAAGAAAGAATTACAATAAGAAGTAACATTGGATATAAAAACATTCTAATAATATTATCAAGTATTTTATATTTACCTAATAAGTTTATTGGATTATGTTCTATTTGTTCTTTTTTATTTTTAGTTTTTGATGAAAGATAACTAATTATTTGTAAGTCTCCTCTAGCCCATCTATGTTGCCTTTTGGAATCTACTAAGAAGTCAGATGGAAAACCGTCGATAAATTCTATATCAGAGACAAAACCACAACGAAGATAATTACCTTCTAATAAATCATGTGAAAGAATTAAGTTATCAGGAAAACGTTCATATAGAACTTGATCAAATACTTCCAAATCATAGATACCTTTTCCTACAAAGCTACCTTCTCCAAAGCAATCTTGATTTGTATGTGGTACTACTACACTATAAGTATCAAATCCCCCAATACCCGCAAATATTTGAGAATAAAGGGAACGATTAGTAGCCTCTAAATCTGTATTAAGTCTTGGTTGCATCATTCCATATCCACTAATAACCTTGGTTTTATCTTGATTTAAGACAGGGTGATTTAGAGGGTGAGCCATACAACCTACTAAATTTAAGCAAGAATTTAGGACAAGTTTAGTATCAGTATCTAGCGCAATAACATATTTTATTTTCTCATCTAAATTATCAAGGGTTGATGTAAAATAATAATCCTTTTTTTCTTCTTTTGTTAATTTATTCAAAAGATATCTATTAAATTGTAAAAGTGCTCCTCTTTTTCTTTCATAACCTAAGTAACATTCTTCACTTTCATTCCAAACTCGATTACGATATAAAAAGAAGAAAATATCTTTTTTGTATTTTTTATTTAAGCTTTCTGCATACTTTTTTCCATATTCAGCAATTACACTATCATTATCAATTACTTTTTTATCTGATGCGCTGACATCTCCTAGTAGGGAAAAATATAAATGTTCTGTCTTATTTACAACATAGTAAGTTTCTAATGTATCAAACATTTCTTTTATTTTCTTTGTATCAGCAATGATTGTTGGTATTACAACCATAGTAGCAGACTCTTTTGGAAGTCCTTTAGCATAATTTAATTTAGGAAGTGGATTAGATGGTACATGCTTATTTAAAAATTGATTAGTAAGTTGAACTACTATTTGTAAAACTGGAATAAATAAAATTATAAAACCAATTACTTTAAGAGGAATGAAGTAGAAGCTTAAGAAAAATGAAATTACGCAGGTAGTAAAAAGAAGCCAAATGATATATAATGCAACCCTAACCATTTTATTTTTCTGTGGGAATAATAAATATCCAATATGGAAGTTATCATCATTTTTTTCTTCCATTAATTTTTTTACTATTTCAAATTCACTACATTTTGTTTTTTTAGAAATCTTATATATTTGTTTTCTATACACTTCCTTTGTATCAGTAGTCATACTATCGTAAACTTTATCTTCAACTAGTAATTTTTCACATTTACTAGCCTTTTCAAAAATATCTTCTGTTTGATATTTCATAATTTCTTTTAGGTTGTTGAATATATTAGATATTAGTAAATTCATATTTATTTGTTCTTGATATTCATCATTAATAATTTGTCTTAGACTTATATTATTTTCTTCTAAATAATTATTAAACTCTCTAAATTCTTTATTAGCTGCTTCTCCTAATAATTTTAATTCTTGATTTAATTCAAAGATAAAAACATTTTGTCTTGGAATATCTTTATCAAATGTAAAATCACGTATAACTGAGGAATTATTTTGTAACTCTTTAATCATATCGTGAACTTTATCTTTTATTTCTAATCTTTGGTATGATAATTCACATATAGAATTTAATTTATCAGTATAGATAAAATATAAAACGGGTATTACTAAAGAAAGTTCTTTGTAAGTGAAATAATTTTTGCTTTTTCTTTGATAAGAATTCATTTCTTTCATTAATGATTTGTATGAAATATTATATTGATTTTTATTAATAATATCATAAATAATTGGATAAATATTATCAACGTGTTTTAAAGCTTTTGATAAACCTTTTTTATCGTCAATTAAAACATTTTTATATTCGACAACCAAGTAATAATTATCAATCAACCATTCATTAGTGGTACCAACATTTTCATACTTTTTTGTTTTAGCAACTAAAAATGAATAAAAGTTGCTAATGTCATTAAAATTTTCTAAAAACTTCTTTAATAATTTATGCATCATATCCTACTCCTATCTATAGATTAGTATATCATGATTTATAAATTTTATAAAGATTAGAAGAAACAAAAAAACCGTTAAAAAACGGTTAGTTTCATTATGGCGGAGACAGAGAGATTTGAACTCTCGCGCCAGTTGCCCGACCTACACCCTTAGCAGGGGCGCCTCTTCAGCCTCTTGAGTATGTCTCCAACTGCACTTATAATATTACAGTAAAAATACTTTTCTGTCAACATTTTTTAAAAAGAAAAACTCCTGCCTCGGAGTTACTACAAATATTGGTGACCAGTACGGAATTCGAATCCGTGAATGCTGCCGTGAAAGGGCAGTGTGTTAAGCCACTTCACCAACTGGCCATAATGGCGCCCCAACTAGGACTTGAACCTAGGACCCCTTGATTAACAGTCAAGTGCT
>URHJ01000022.1 GCA_900547465.1 uncultured Mycoplasmatota bacterium
CTAGGGCTATTACCAATAACTGTTTTTTATTTCTTTCTGCGAAATTTTCTTTATTATTTTTCATCTTCTAGGTCCTCCTACTCTATATTTTCATACTAATTATACTTGTTTATTTTTTAAATTGCAATTATTATTTTAGAAAAAAAAGGACTATTAATATAGTCCGTGTAATTTCTGTCTATCTGCATCAGTGATATCATCAATAGTCCATTCACCGTCAGTTTTAGTTAAATTAAAAGTAATTTGATATGTTGTTTTATCTGTAACATCTTTCATTTCTTTTATCTTATAGTCAATATATGCTTTACTAGTAGCTGCATCATCGCTTTCATCTTTTACAAATTCATCTTTATGTTTATCGAAATATTCTTTTGATTTAGTAATAGATGTAGCATAGTCATATACTTCTATTTCAACTTCTACTGTTGCAGTATCATTTTCTTGTTTTTCGTCTGTAATTTTATAAGATAGATTTTGATATTGTTTAGTCATAAGAGCTTTGTAATCTTTCTTTTGTTCAGCATCCATAGTTGTATCACTATCTAGTGTTAATTCTAACTGAGTTAAGACATCTTTATCTTGGTTTTGATACTTTGCTAGAAAATCCTCTACCTTTTTACTTGGTGTATTTGTAGTGTCGCTGCAACCTGCAAAGATAAATAAGCCTATAACTAACATAATTATAATTTTTTTAAATTTCATAATTTTTCCTCCCATTAATATATTGAGAGTTTTTTTATTATTTATACATTTTTTATTCTACAGTTACTGATTTAGCTAAATTTTTAGGTTGATCTATACTACAATTTTTAAGTAATGCTGTGTAATAAGCAATTAGTTGCATGGTTGGTATAACTAGTAATCCTTGCGTAAAATAGCTTACTTTCGGAACTAATATTTTATTTTTATAATCTATTTTTTTATCATTTGTAATTACTATTACATTGGCACCTCTTGCTTCAGTTTCTATTATGTTAGATAGTGTTTTTGGAATTATTTCTTCGTCAGTTAAGATACCAAAGACTACTGAATTATTATCTATTAAGGAAATTGTTCCATGTTTTAATTCTCCTGCTTGATAAGCTGAGGCATTGATATAAGAAACTTCTTTTAATTTCAAACTTCCTTCTAGTGAGTATGCATAATCAATTTTTCTTCCTATAAAGAAAGCATCTTTACTATTATATATTTCTTTAGCTATTTTTTTATAGTTTTCTTCTTTATCAATAGTTTCTTTAATTAGTTTTGGAATAGTTTTATATTCATCTAAGTATTTTTCTATATCTTTAATTATTCCTTTATCATAGCATAGTTTAAGAGCAATTAAAGATAACAAAGCTGTTTGTAAGATGTATGCTTTTGTCGTAGCGACTGCGACTTCTACACCTGCTTTTATAAATAATACTTTGTCTGATTCTTTGGCAATAGTTGAGTTTTCTACATTAACGATTGCTAAAGTATCTGCATTATTTTTCTTGGCAAATCTCATAGCTGCTATTGTATCTGCTGTTTCTCCTGATTGAGATATCAAAACGACTAATGTTTTTTTGTCATAATTTATTCTACGATACCTATATTCACTTGCTACTTCAATTAAAACATTACACCCTGCTATCTCTTCTAATAGATACTTAAATACCATACCAGCATATAGTGCTGATCCACAACCAACGATATGAATAGCATCATATGATGATATATCTGGTAATAAGTTAATATCTTCTAAAAATGGTTGTAACATATTTTCTAATAAGACTGGTTCTTCATTTATTTCTTTTAACATATAATGGGCAAATCCATTTTTATCATGACTATCATTTAATACATTAATAGTTTTTACTTCTTTTTCTTGTTTTATGAAATCTTTATATACTTCTACCTTATCTTCTTTTAGTATTCCTACCTCTCCTTCAGAAAGAAATATAAAGTTATTAGTGTAAGAGTTAATTGCTACTATGTCACTAGCAAAGAAAACTTCACCCTTACCTATTCCAATAATTAATGGTGAGTCTTTTTTTACTATATACATCTCATCTTCTATACCTTCTATAACTATCCCTAAAGCATAGGAACCAATTAATTTTTGTTTTGCTTTTTCTATTGTTTTTAAAATATCGTCTTCTAAATAATAGTCTAGTAGGGCCGCAATCACTTCTGTGTCAGTATCAGAATAAAATTTATATCCTTTTGTTTTTAGTTGTTCTTTTAATTCTTTAGCATTTTCTATTATACCATTATGAACAACAATTACTTTTCCTTGTTTATGTGGATGGGCATTTTCTAAAGTTACTCCACCATGAGTAGCCCATCTTGTATGTGCTATTCCTCTTGTATATGAAGATGTTTCATCATAATTTATTTTTTCTTTAAGATTACTGATTTTTCCGATACTTTTTATTATATCTATTTTGTCTTTACTATATAAACAAACACCTGAAGAGTCATATCCCCTATATTCCATTTTTTCTAAACCATTAATTAATACATTAATAGCTTTATTTTTACCTATATATCCTATAATTCCACACATATATATACCTCCATTATAATTATAATACAACAAAAAAAGAAAAGATTACACATTTTTATCTTTTCTTAACAAATATAAGTGACAAATTGTCATAAAAAAGGCTATGGAAATAGTTAGATAGTTATTTTTACAAAAACTAATATCTACATCATAGTATAGAGATGTTGAAGTTGGATTAATGCTATAGATTTTATAATAAACTAAGCTTAAATACATTGCTAAAATAATTATAAATATATTATAAGAATATAACTCTTTAGGAGATACTTTAGATATAAGAGTAAAGAGTTCAGCAATAAATAATAATAGTGTTGATATTATGAATATGTTTCCTTGCCAACCTGATTGAACTATTATTGGTAACATTTGAACACTTAAATAAGTGATGAAACAAAGTGAAAGTATACTAATTGAGTAAATAATATTCTTTATCATATTATTATCCATCTAATCTTTCATATGGAGATTGTTCACTTTTATGTACTTCTTCTATTTCATCTACAAAGATTTCATCAAAGTGTGGTAGTTCTTTTTTTATTACATCTTGATATATGTTTTTACTTGATTCAATTGCCTTTCTAAAGTCTAAGATATTAACATGATCACGGTTATCAAATAAGGCATTAGAGAATGCTTCTTGTACTAGAGTTAGAGAAACATCTGGATATCTTGAACCAATTTCATATATTCTTTTATATTCACTTGTAATATCTGTAATAAATTCCATTATTCTTTGTTGAATAAATGGTGAGTATGACATTTTGACTCCTGTTCTTTTTTCCATTTTTGGTAATGTTCCTACTAAAATAGCTATATTTTCTTCTCTAGTTGGTTCAAATATTTCTACTTTTTGGAAACGTCTAACAAAGGCTTTATCTCTTAAAACATATCTTTCATATTCTTCTGTAGTTGTGGCACCTATAACTTTTATATCACCACGATCTAGAGCTGGTTTGAACATGTTAGCAAAATCCATTGCTTCACCTTTAGTACCCATTAATGTATGAATTTCATCTATAAATAATATTAAATTGTTATAGTTTTTTAACTCTTCAATTAAGTTATTGACTTTAGCTTCACCAGTAACGGGATCAACACCTAATAGTGATGAGGTGTTAATTTTTATAACATTATAATTTTTTAATGAATTAGGAACAACATCTTTTTGAATACGATAAGCCAATCCTTCAACGGTGGCAGTTTTACCTACACCAGGTTTACCAACTAAGACAACTGATTTATCTGGTGTTAATAGAACTAGGATCATTTCCTTTATTTGTTCATCACGACCAATTGCGGGATTTGTTATGTATTCTTTATCACTTAAATTTTCTCCATAGTTTTTTAATATACTAATTCTTTTCTTTTTTATATCAAATTCTTCGTTCATATCATTCACTTCCTCTAAGAGTATATCATGTTTTTATATTTATTGAATAGATGCTTTATATATTTTATCGATAGATTCTGCAAGTTTACTATCAAATTCTTGATCAGTATCTGATACTTTCAAGTTTTCTAATAAAGCTCTAGAAAAACTTGCTATCATATTGTGGTTTCTTGAAAGTTTTAGACAAGCATCTTCTCTTTTATATCCACCTGATAAGGCTACTACTCTGATTACTTTTTTATTTTCTATAATATCAGAATAATAGTTATCAATAGTTGGTATAGTAAATTTAAAAATAACTTCAAAATCTATTTCATCTAGATATCTTAATACTTCTTTTTTTAATAATTCTTCACATTTTTCTTTATCTTTACTATCTATTGAAACTTCTGGTTCTATTATTGGAATAAGTCCATTATTATATATAATTTTTGCTAGATCAAATTGTTGTTTAACGATTTTCTTTATTCCGGTTTCATTGTATGAATGAATAACAGATCTCATTTTTGTACCAAATATACCTAGATCATGGGCTTTTTTTAATAATTCTGTTAAGTTAGGTATATCTTTCATTAATTGTACTCCGTTTTGTTCTTCTTCTAGACCTTTATCTATTTTTAGAAAAGAAAGTATTTGTTTATCTTCCCATAAATAATCAGAAGTAAGTTTATTTAATATTTTTCTATTCATTGTTTCTTCAAATAAAATTACACCAAGTATCTTTTCATTTGTAAAACTTTTACTTGTCATTACTCTGGTACGCATTTCATGAATTAAATCAAACATCTCTTCATCAGTATTATAATCACTTTCTAATATTCCATAATTTTTTAATGTTTTAGCGCTACTACCTCCACTTTGATCAAGGGCTGCGATAAATCCTTCTTTATTTTTCATTATATTTAATTTTTCTTGATTCATAACTATTTCCTCCATTATATATTTTACCAAAATAAAGAAAAAAAGTCACACGACTTTTACTTTTTATAATATTATTATCTGCTTGCTTCTTCTCTTATTTTTTTTACATCTTCATTACTGATATATTCATCATATGTCATATATCTATCAATAATTTTACCATTAGGTAGTATTTCTATAATACGATTACAAACTGTGGCATTAAGTTCATAGTCTCTTGTAGTCATTAATATTCCACCTTTAAAGTTTTCTAATCCTTTATTTAGAGATGTAATACTTTCAAGATCTAAGTGGTTAGTTGGTTCGTCTAAAACTAAGAAGTTTGGTTCTTCTAACATCATTTTAGATAACATACAACGAGCTTTTTCTCCACCTGATAATACGTTAACTTTTTTAAAAACATCTTCACCAGAAAATAACATTCTACCTAAGAATCCTCTTAATACTGTTTCATCTTTTATGTCATAAAATTGTCCAATCCATTCCATGATTGATTTATCAGTTTGGAAATATTCTGTATTATCTTGTGGTAGGTATCCATAATTAATTGTTTTTCCCCACTCTATCATACCTTTATAATCTTTATCTTGATATGTTAAGCAATTAAACAAAGCTGTTTTTACAAAATCATCGTTAGCTATAAAAGCAATCTTATCTCCTTTTAATACACTGAATGAGACTTTATCTAATATTTTTTTACCATCTATTTCTTTAGTTAGGCTTGTTACTTTTAAAATTTCTTTACCTACTTCTTTTTCTATCTTAAAGTCAATATATGGATATTTACGTGATGATGGTACAATCTCATCTAGTTGAATTTTATCTAGCATTTTTTTACGTGATGTGGCTTGTTTTGATTTAGATGCATTAGCAGAGAATCTGGCAATAAATGATTGTAGTTCTTTTATTTTTTCTTCTTTCTTTTTATTTGAATCTCTCATTTGTTTTTGTAATAATTCACTTGATTCATACCAGAAATCATAGTTACCAATATATAATTTTATTTTTCCATAATCTATATCAGCGATATGTGTACAAACATTATTTAAGAAATGTCTATCATGTGATACTACTATAACAGTATTGTTGAAATTGATTAAGAATTCTTCTAACCATTTTATTGCTTCAATATCTAAGCTGTTTGTAGGTTCGTCTAAAAGTAGGATATCTGGATTACCAAATAATGCTCCTGCGAGTAATACCTTTACTCTATCTTTAACTGGAATTTCTTTCATAAGTGAGTAATGATAGTCTCCATTTACTCCAAGATTATTTAGTAGTGTTGCAGCATCAGCTTCAGCATTCCAACCGTCTAAATCCATAAATTCAGCTTCTAAGTTTGCAAGACGCATTCCATCTTCGTCAGTAAATTCTGTATGGGAATAAAGTTCATTTTTTTCTTCAATAATTTTATAAAGTCTTTCATTTCCCATAATAACAACATCAATAACACGCATATCATCATATTGGTAGTGATCTTGTTTTAAAATTGAAAGTCTTTCCCCTTTAGTCATTATTACTTCACCTGTTGTTGTTTCAATCTCTCCAGATAAAATTTTTAAAAATGTTGACTTTCCTGCTCCATTGGCACCAATCAAACCATAACAATTACCACTAGTAAATTTGATATTAACATCTTCAAATAAAGTTCTTTTTCCAAATTTTAAACTAACATTATTTACTTGGATCATTTTATCACCTCAAAACTAGTAACATTTTACTATAAATCAAAAAAAAAGACAAGTTAATATCTTTTAGCTAGAGATTTTGTATATGAATGTAGGCTCTTAGATTTTACCAACTCATCTTTTATTACATCACCAATGAATTCGCTTTCTTTATGTAAATCATCAGTAATAATTTTTGCTTTTTTCTTGGATAACGATTGTTCTAATTCAAATCCAATAATATCATCTATAATAAGTCCATTTAATGATTCTTGATTATATAGAAAATTATTGATTCTTTTATTTTCTAGTTTTTCATAACTTCCTGGATCAGTTAAATAAATTTTTCCATCATAAATCATATTATCACGATGTAGATCACTAATTATGTAACCATTAGAAGCTAGCATATAAGCATCTTCTTTTAGTTTTAATATTTCTTCGTATAGTGTAATACCACTAATGTATTTTAATGCATGATTATAATTTTCTTTATATTCTTTTTTGTAACCAATCATCTCATTATTTTCATCGTATATAATTTCTGTTGGCAATAATATTCTTTTTGTATCTAATTCCATGAGTCCTAGTGCTGTTTCTTCATCTAATTTTCTTTCAAAGTCATTATTTTTATAAACTTTAACGACCATATTCTGATCATATCTATAAACAACCGCTTCACAATCATCACCTAGGTACTCAAAATTATCTTCCATATATTTATGAACATCACTACTTTTTATAATCATATAAATCCCCTCTTTAAAGTAGGCATATTATATCATAAATATATTTAAATGTAAAGATTTAACTAAGTTTTATCATTGTGATATAATTATTATTGTTATCGAGGTGATATTTATGAATGACATTACGAAAAGAGCTTTAGCAGATGCCTTTAAAAACTTAGCTAGTAAAAAAGATGTATCAGAAATAACAATTAAAGAAATTACTGATAAGTGTGGATTAAAAAGGCAAACTTTTTATAATCATTTTAAAGATAAGTATGACCTTATCAAATGGATTTATTTAAACGAAGTAATTGTAAAAATAGAACATGATGATTGTTGGATAGAAAAATATCGTGATATATTTAAGTATTTTTTAGATAACAAAGAAATGATTTTAAATATTTATAATTGTGAAGCACAGCATTACTTATTACATTTTATACTTAGGGAATCAAAGCCAATTATTAAGAATGTAATAGATGAGAAAAGTAATAAATATAAGATTAAAGAAGAAGACAAAGATTTTTTATGTTTCTTTTATTCAGGTGCACTTGGGGCTTTAATAATTAATTGGATTGAAGTTGGTATGCCTAATAATGTTGATGAAATGATTGATAAAGTTAATCTAATATTAGACGGCAATATAAATAATTATATAAAATTGACAAATAGATGCAAATGTCAAAAATAATGACATTTGTTTTTTTGTGCTTTTTACTAGACTTTCGTTTATTTGTAAAATTATAATGTAATACATAATAAATGATTGGAGGTATAAAAATGTATTATTCAAGTGGAAACTATGAGGCGTTTGCGACAGCTTCTAAACCTGATGGAATTGATAATAAAAAAGCGTATATTGTAGGAAGTGGTCTTGCTGGTCTTTCTGCGGCTTGCTTTTTGATTAGAGATGCTCAAATGCCTGGTAAAAACATTACAATATTTGAACATTTACCTATTGCTGGTGGTTCATGTGATGGTATTTTTGATAAAAACAGAGGTTATATAATGAGAGGTGGACGAGAAATGGATAACCATTTCGAGTGCATGTGGGATTTATTCAAATCTATCCCTTCTATTGATAATCCTGGTGAAACTATATTTTCAGAGTATTATAAGGTAAATAAAGAAGATCCTAACTACTCATTATGTAGAGTTACAGAATGTCAAGGAAGGGATGCTCATACTGATAAAAAATATGGAATGAATAAAAAAGCTGAAAAGGAATTACTACATCTATTTATGGCAACTGACGAGGAACTTGCGGACAAAACTATTGATGATTTATTTAGTGAAGACTTTTATAAGACTAATTTTTGGATTTATTGGCAAACAATGTTTGCATTTGAAAAATGGCATAGTGCTTTGGAAATGAAATTATATTTACAAAGATATATTCATCATATAGATGGATTACCTGATTTAAGTGCTTTGAGATTTACTAGATATAATCAATATGAGTCTATGATATTACCACTATGTAAATATATTAAAGATGCTGGTGCAAAAATAATATTTGATACAACTGTAACTAATGTTGTTTGTGATTGTAGTAATGGTAAAAAATTAGCTAAGAGTATTGAGTATACTGAAAAAGGTGAAGAAAAAACAATTGCATTGAGTGAAAATGATTTAGTATTTATTACTAATGGTTGTCAAGGAGATGAGAGTGCATATGGTGATCAAACTCATGCTCCTGAAGTTAAGATAAAAAATGGTGAAGGTCCATCAATTGAGTTATGGAAAAATTTAGCTAAACAAGATAAAGATTTTGGTCACCCTGAAAAGTTTTTCAAAGATATTAAAGAAACAAGTTGGGAATCTTGGACTGTTGAAACTTCTAACAAACAGATATTGGAGGCTATTGAAAAAATTTGCCATAGAGATCCCCTATCTGGTAAAGTCGTTACTGGAGGAATTGTTACTTGTAAGGACTCTTCTTGGTTAATTAGTTGGACTATTAATCGTCAAGGACAATTTAAAGATCAGAAAAAAGATGATTGTCTAATCTGGATTTATGGTCTAAATTGTTGGAATGATAAAGGTAACTTTATTGAAAAGCCTTTATATAAATGTAGTGGAATTGAATTAGCAGCAGAATGGTTATATCATATTGGAATTCCTAAACAAGATATTATGACTTTAGCAGAAAAGGAATGTAATACTACACCTTGTATGATGCCATATGTCACTTCTTTCTTTGAACCAAGAAAATATGGTGATAGACCTCTTGTTGTACCAAAGGGTTCTGTTAATATTGCATTCATGGGACAATATGCTGAAACTCCAAGAGATACTGTATTTACTACAGAATATTCTATACGTACAGCAATGGAAGCTGTCTATACTTTATGCAATATTGATCGTGGAGTACCTGAAGTTTGGGGAAGTGTTTATGATGTTAGAGATTTAATTAAGGCTACTGTAAAGCTAAATGATGGGAAAAAGCTAACTGAAATGGATTTAAGTTTTGAAGAAAGATTAGCTTTAAAAGCAGTACTAAAAAAAGTACGTGGTACTGAAATAGAAAAATTATTAAAAGATTGTGATGCAATTTAAATATAAATAAATATATTTAATTTATACTAAGGATGATAGGAAGATATATATGAATGAAAAAGAAAGATTAGAAAAAATTAATAAAATTAATGATGAGTTTAATAAAATTAATGAAAAGTTAAAAGATTCTACTGATACAGTTATTATTAAGGGAATGTATGTTAAAGATGACTTAGAAGATAAAATAGAAAGTGCAAAGAGTAATTTAAATACAGCTAAGAAAAACTTAGAAAAGAAACAGGGCGATGATAAAAGATTATTTGCTAAACACTTAAATAAAATTCAAGAAAATATTAATGAAGCTAAGGCTAAGTTGGAAGATAAAAAAGAATCTAGAAATAAGGAAAAACTAGAAAAATATATTGATGATAGATTGGAATATACATCAGATTGTATTGCTCTTGCTTTAGTTGCAGTAGATGAAGCTAAACTTTCATTTTTAGAAGCTTTAGAAGCTCAAGCTGAATATGATGAATTATAAAAATCTATCCTTTATAATATAAAGAAACCTCTGAGATACCAGAGGTTTTTACATGTTATTTAATAATAGGTTTATTATTTATTTTCTTTAATACTTTTTTATGTTCTTTTACTAGTTTGTATGCTTCACTGCTTTCAGAACTTTTTTTAGCACTTCTTCTTTTTAATCCTAATCTATTGTAAAATTCAGATAACGGCATACAACCTAATACTTCTGATTTTCCATATCCAGAGTTTATACAATAAGAATCATTAGTACCAACGTCATAAAAAGTATCACCTTTTTTAGTACATAGATAGTAATTGGTTGATCCCATTTTCATTGTTAAAGAAAATGTTTCTGGTATTAATACTTCTACTAAATAGTAGCCATCATATTTCATTAAAATCACCTCTTATTGGTAATATATGTTAGCACATTACAACTTTAAAATCAATAAAAAATAAAGAGACTAGCAATTAGTCCCTTTTTTAGTTATAGTTTCCTCTAGAGTTGAATCCTCCAAATATGAAGAATATAATAAATAATATTATAATTATCCATAACCAACTAGAGCCAAAACCATCGTTGTTGTATCCCTGATTATAACATACGGGATATCCATATCCATAATACATAGATTAATTTCCCCCTTCACTATATTATATTAAAAAAAAGGATAATCTACTATAATAGATATCCATATTTTTAACCTCTAATATAATCTTTGGAAATTGTAATAACTGGTCTTAATGGTAACAATTCTTCAGCTGTTACTTCTGATAATTTTCCAGCTTCTAATTCATCATGTTTACCTATACATAGTGGAAGATTATTGGAGGATGTTGAACCAATAACTGTTTTTTCAGTGTATAACCAATCTACATTTTCTATAGTTGTGTCTAATTCGATTGTATTTAATCCAGTAATATTCTTAATATCTTCAGTATTTATTAATCTTACTTCTTTTATATCTGTTGATAAAGCACTTAAATTATCTTTTAATATCTTCATATAAGTTGTATTTAAAAAGTTATCAATTTCATCTTTTTTTAGTTCTGTATCAATCTTATCATCTTTTAATAAGGTCACATTTTCTTCACTTGTTGACGTATCTTTTATAACGTGCCAACTACTAGAATCTATTAAAGTAACTTGATCACCGATTTTATAACTTTTATATACAACGGAATTATCATCAACAGATGTATCTTTCTTTTGTTCAACAACAGTATCATCATTATTTTCTTTACCACTTGGTTTCTTTATAATATGATCTGTTATAGCCATAATTGAAATTAATATAATTACAGCAACTAATACAATAATCAAGGTTAAATTAGTTCTGTTTTGATCATTTTCCATATATATTCCTTACCTTTTTATCTTATTTTGATATGAGCTTCACGTAATTGTAATTCACTAACTTCACCAGGTGCTTGCATTAATTGGTCTGCTCCACTAGCATTTAATGGGAACGCTACTGTTTCACGAATATTATCTTCATCTAAAAGTAACATTAACATTCTATCAATTCCGGGTGCCATACCTGCATGAGGTGGAGCACCATACTTGAATGCTTCATATAAAGCTTTAAATCTTTTTTCAATTTCACTTTCTTCATATCCAGCAATTTCAAAGGCTTTTTTCATAATTTCTGTATCATGATTTCTTACTGCTCCACTAGACATTTCAATACCATTACATACAAAGTCGAATTGGTAAGCTAAAATATCTTCTGGATTTTTGGTAGTTAAATCTTTCATACCACCTTGAGGCATACTAAATGGATTGTGTGTAAAGATATATTTGTCTTCTTCTTCACTCCATTCATACATTGGGAAATCTTTTACAATACAGAATTTATATTCATCTTTATTAATTAAATCTAATTTTCTTCCTAATTCATCACGGATTTGCCCTGCAAATTTATAAGCATTTTTACGATCTGCTATAAAGAAGATAACACTTTGTGGTTTTAAATTACCAACTTTAATTAAATCTTCTCTCTCATCATCAGTTAAAAATTTATCAATAGGTCCAACAAAAGACATATCATCATTAACTTTGAAATATCCAACACCAGCACTCATTCCAATGCTTTTTGCGAAATCACCTAATTCATTAAACCAAGAGTTTGATTTTGAAGCAATATCTTCAACAACAATACCTTTTACTGGTACTCCTCTGAATGGACGGAATGTTGTTTCTTCAAATACATCTGTTAAATCTATAATTTCAAGGGGATTTCTTAAATCTGGTTTATCAGTGCCAAAACGTTCCATAGATTCTTTATAAGACAAGCGAACAAATGGATCTTCATCTAATTTAGTTTTTCCAAATTCGTTGAATACACTTCTGAATACATATTCTCCTAATTTTAAAACATCTTCTTCTTCAGCAAATGCCATTTCAAAATCTAATTGATAGAATTCTCCATAAAGTCTATCACTTCTAGCATCTTCATCTCTGAAACATGGTGCAATTTGGAAATATTTATCAAAACCACCACACATTAATAATTGTTTAAATTGTTGTGGAGCTTGAGGTAGAGCATAAAACTTACCATGGTATTTACGAGATGGAACAATAAAATCTCTTGCTCCTTCTGGTGATGATGCAGTTATAATTGGAGTTTGTAATTCTAAGAACCCTTCTTCTTTCATTATCTTTCTTAAAAAATCAAATACTCTACTTCTAAAGATAATATTATTCTTAACTTTTGGATTTCTTAAATCTAGGTAACGATATTTTAATCTAACATCTTCTGATACATCCATAGAAGTCATAACTTCAAATGGTAAAACATTTTTACTTTTACCTAAAACTTCTAAGCTATCTACTAAAAGTTCAATAGTTCCTGTTTCAATATGATCATTGTAATCATCTTCATCACGTTTTCTAATGGTACCACTTAGAGTAATACTAGATTCACGTGTAATACCATCAAAAATAGAATCATCATTACTAACTGTTTGGATAACTCCAGTCATATCTCTAATATCAACAAAGATTACTCCACCATGGTCTCTAATATTTTCAACCCATCCAGCTATTTTTACACTTTCTCCTACTTCTTTTTCTCCGATTGTTCCACACATATGTGTTCTGTACTTATTATTAAGCATTATTTTTCCTCTTTTCTAATTCTTGTTTAATTATTTCTAACGATTTGTTTGGATTAGCTTGACGATTAGATCTTTTCATAGTTTGACCTATAAAGAAATTAATTATCGCCTTATTATCATCTTCAACATATTGTCTTACTTGTTCAGGATTTTCATCCATTAATCCACTAATTAAGGTTAATAGTTCACTTTCATCATTTATTTGATGTAAGTTTTCACGTTTTACGATTTCCATTGGATCTGTTTTTTCTTCAATTGCTTTATATAAAAGTTTTTTACCATGATCCAAGCTCATATCACCTTTATGAACTAAATCAATTACACCACTTAGCATTTTAGGTGTTATAAATAGCTCTTTAATATCTATTTCTAACTTCTTAATGGTTGAAAGAATTGCTGTCGTTACAAAGTTAACACTTAATTCTACATCAGATCCATATGATAATACTTCTTCAAAGTAATCAGATGTTTCTCTATTTGCTGATAATACTCCAGCATCATATTCTGATAATCCATATTTTTCAATATATTTATTATATCTTTCTAATTTTAATTCTGGAAGACTATCCTTCAAAGATTTCAAATATTCATCACTAAGTGGTACTGGTGGAATATTTGGTTCAACGAAATATTTATAATCAACAGCATCAACTTTTTCTCTCATTGCGTAAGTTTTACCATCTTCAGCAATACGACGAGTTTCTTGAACAATTTTTTCACCTTTATCTAAAAGTTCAGATTGTCTTTTAATTTCATATTCGATTGCTTCCCTAACACTATTGAAAGCATTAATATTTTTCATTTCAACTTTTGTACCAAGTTTATCTGAACCTTCTTCCATTAAAGAAATGTTAACGTCACATCTCATTTGACCTTTGTTACTACGAGCTTCACTTACTCCTAAAAAGATAAATACATCTCTTAATTCTTCTAGGAATCTAACTGCTTCATCTGCACTTTCCATACAAGGTTCTGTAACTATTTCCATTAGAGGAATACCACTTCTATTATAGTCTATTAAAGAATAGGTATTTCTATGTTCTAGAGATGCTGTATCTTCTTCTAGATGTAATTGATGGATATAAACCCTTTTTAATTTTCCATTTACTAAAACATCTAAATAACCATTTCTTCCCATTGGTTTAGTAACTTGAGTAATTTGATAACCCTTAGGTAGATCTGGATAAAAATAGTTTTTACGATCAAACATAACTTCATCTGGATTAGTACAATTAAGTGCCATTGCAGTAAGTAAGGCACGTCTTACAGCTTCTTCATTAACAACAGGTAAAATTCCAGGTAATCCTAAATCAACTGTTGCGACATTTTCATTTGGAATATTTGAAAATGTATTTAGTGCTGGTGAAAAGTTTTTTGATTTTGTTTCAAGTTCACAGTGAACTTCTAGTCCAATAACAACTTTGTATTTCATTACTCTTCACCTACCTTACTATATATATCTTTTAGTCCTGTTACTTTTTCAATGTAATTAGCCATATTTAGAACTACATCATCTTCACATACTCTACCAGTTAAATTAATTCCAACAGGCATATCGTTAACCATTGTAAATGGTAATGTTATTGAAGGAAATCCTCCAAAGTTACCTATTGCTAGATGATTTTCTAAAATTAAATATCTATCTGATAGTTTTTCTGAATCATCTGAAAATTTAGGAGCAATACCACCACTTGCAGGTAAAATCATTCCATCATAAGTTTTAAATAAATCATTGATTTTATCTACAATTAATCTTCTAACACGACAAGCATTTAAGAATAATTTTTCTTGGTTTTCTTTTTGTAGAATGAAGCTTCCTAAAATGAAACGTCTTTTAATTAATTCTGAAAATCCTTCAGTTCTTGCTTTCATCATTAATTCTTGATAAGAAGCTACTCCCTCAGGTCTAGGTCCAAATTGAATTCCTGTTAAGTTAGCATTATTACTTGTAGCTTCAGCACAACTAATGCTCATGTATGATGGATATATTGCTTCAAGTAAGTTTTTATCAATTGAGATCTCTTCAATAATAAATCCTTCTTCTCTTAATTTATCTAAAGTTTTATAAAAGTCGTCTAATACTTTCATTAATACTTCATCATTGCTATCTTTATATAGTTCTTTATCACATACTTCTTTGATATAGAATAGTTTTCTTCCCTTTATATCATTTTCTAAAGTATCAACATAGTTTTTTAAATCATCTTTTAGACTAGTCATATCGGCTTCATCTTGACCTTTAATAATATCTGTTACAATTGCAGCATCTTTAACGTTTCTAGTTAAACATCCAACGTGATCAAGACTAGATGCAAAAGCAAATAATCCATATCTAGAAATTCTTCCGTATGTTGGTTTAAATCCAACTACACCACCTAAAGATGCAGGTTTACGAATAGAGTCTCCTGTATCTGAACCAATTGCAAAAGGAACAAGTCCTAGGGCAACACTTGAAGCTGATCCTGCACTAGAACCACCTATCATTCTTGTTTTATCCCAAGGATTTTTAACCACACCAGTATGACCTGTTGTACCAGTTCCACCCATAGCAAGTTCATCTAAAACTGTTTTTCCAACTAATACTCCACCAGCATTTTTTAACTTTTTATAAACAGTTGCATCATATACAGGAATATAATCTTTTAAAATATTAGATGATGATGTTGTTAAAATATTAGCTGTTGAAAAATTATCTTTTAAAGCATATGGAATACCAGTAATTAAAGTATCTTTTCTTGCTTTCATTTTGAATTTATCTATAATTGTAACAAAAGAATTATATTCATCTTGATACTTATGGCAATCTTCTACTACGCTTTTAAATATCTCTTCTGGACTAACACCTTGATTATCAATTAAATCTCTTAATTCAGTAATATTTTTTCCTCTATACATTTTATTCCACCACCTTAGGTATTTTCACTTGATCATCTACTTGATGTTTAGTATTTGCTAAAACCTCACCTGTTGTTAAATAGTCTTTTACAACATCTTCTCTTAATTTTGCATCCTTATTTATAAATGGAAATGTCATAGGTTTAACACTTTCAATATCAGGAATATTAGCTATTAATTCCATTTGTTTCAAAATAATATCAAATTCTTCTTGAAGTGTTGAATATTCTTCTTCATCCATATCAAACATTAATAATTTGGCATATTTCTTTAACTTTTCTTTTTCTATCATCGTTAAATCCTCCTATCAAACAAAAAACACTAGTTCATCCACAAAGGGACGAAAACTAGTGTTTCCGCGGTACCACCCAATTTATTATAAAGGTAAACCTTTAATAATCACTTTAAGTATGTATTAATAACGGTAATACTTCCGGTCTAGCCTACTTGTTAAAATACTTTCGGTAAACAACTCCAGAGTGTTCTTTCAAATAAATCCATTACTAGGCTCACACCAAATCCTAGCTCGCTTAAATTTCAAATATTTTACTTTTCTCTTTCTCAGTCAATATATAAATTATATATGTTTTTAGCTATATTTGTCAATACTTTTATCTCTATTCTAATATTATAATGCACATAAATTGGAAATATATTTTCAAATATCAAATTTTATTTTTTATATGTTTTATTTACTCCTTTTTCATCTATTAAATTCATTGGAATTTTTCCATTAACAACATAATCAACAAAGCCAACATCTATCTTTAATAATCCTATTAAAAATTTCTTACTGGTAAGCCAATTTTTTTGTTCTTGTTCTTTTAATGTAGTTGTTGGAAATAATCCTTCTTTTTGTTCAAAAAATTCTTTATAAATATTGCTTGGTTTAAATAGATATCCATCAATATTTTTCCTCCTATTTAAATAGGTTAAGGCTACATCTGGATTACTTCTTAAACTAGTTTCTGTTGTTAAAAAACTGCTAACATTAGACGATTTATCATGTTTTATGGCATAGTTCATATATTTTGGATCATTCCTAAATTTCTCGTTCATATATCTTATATTTTGACCATCCAACATTATAATCAATTTTATTAAGTCCTCATTTTGTTT
This sequence comes from uncultured Mycoplasmatota bacterium, assembly GCA_900547465.1. Taxonomy (GTDB): domain Bacteria; phylum Bacillota_I; class Bacilli_A; order RF39; family UBA660; genus UMGS995. The sequence goes on from URHJ01000022.1 coordinate 17,401, forward strand.
AATTGAATAATCTGCAAAGTCTTTAAATAAATCTCCTACTTTTATATCTCCTAAAATAGATAATTTTTCACTTTCTTTATCTATACTATTTAATATGAATAATTTTAAAAATAGACTCACTTCATCCTGTTCAGTTTCAATTCCAAATTTCTTCTTTTGAGATTGTTTTTCTTTATTTCCTATACTCATTAGCATATTTGAGTGTTCTATACTGCATAGATAGGTTAATAATAACTGCTCTTGCCCAGTAATTGTAATACTATCATAAAGTTTTTCAATTTGTTCTTGTGATAAATTAGGATACTTCTCAATCAATTCATTTATTCCGCGATCTTTTTTCATAATAACTCAACCCCTTTAGATAGTTGCTTATTATACCAAAAATTCTTAGATAAATCAACTTTTATTTAGAATAATATTATGATAGAATATTAACAGGAAGTGATAGTATGAAAAAAACAATTTTAACAGGATTAAGACCTACTGGTAATCTACATCTTGGTCATTATTTTGGTGCAGGTATTAACTATGTAAAAATGCAAGATGAATATGATTTTTTCTTAGAAATAGCTGATGTTCAAGCTTTAACTGATAATTTTAATGATCCTGAAAAAGTAAGACACAATGTTTATGAGATAACGATGGATTTATTATCAATAGGAATTGATCCCAAGAAGGTGCATATATTTATTCAGTCTAAGATACCTGAAATAGCTGAACTTACTGTATTTTATTCTAATTTAGTTACTGTTTCTAGATTATTTAGGAATCCGACAGTTAAGAACGAAGTTGCACAAAAAAAAGAGTTATTTGGTAATAATGGAGAAAGTATAACTTACGGATTTTTAGGATATCCTGTTTCCCAAGCTGCAGACATTACAGCTTTTAGAGGTGAAGTTGTTCCTGTTGGTGATGATCAATTACCTTTACTTGAACAATGTCGTGAAATAGTTCGAAAATTTAATAGTATCTACGGAGATGTCTTGGTTGAACCAGAACAAGTATTGAGTACAACATCAAGACTTAAAGGACTTGATGGTAATGAAAAAATGGGTAAAAGTTTAGGAAATGCAATTTTCTTAGTTGATAATGAAGAAACAATCAAGGATAAAGTAATGGGCGCTATTACTGATCCTAAAAAGATAAAGAAAGATGATCCTGCTAATCCTGATGTATGTATGGTTTATTATTATCATAAGTTGGTTACTCCAGAAGATGATGTTAAAAATATATGTTCAGAATGTAAAAAAGGTGCACGTGGCTGTGTTCAATGTAAAAAAGAATTAATTAAGAATTTAAATAATTTCTTAGAACCAATTAGAGAAAAAAGAAAATATTATGAAGAAAATAAAGATGTTGTAGAAAATATTCTAAAAGAAGGTACAACATATGCTCAAAATATTGCAAAGGAAAACATGAATAATATTAAATCTGCAATGAAAATAGATTACTAAAAAAGGGTTACTAAAAAGTAACTCTTTTATTTTGTATTTTGAACTCTTAATTTACCAACAAAAGTTTTATTCATAACATCGTTTTCAGCATCTTTATTAATCCAAACTTGTAATGTATAATTATTTACCGATTTAGCATTTATTATACCGCTTTCTATTTTTCTATTTTCTAAGTCGTTTAAATTACCAATAGTCTCTACTCCATTATTAACTAATTTATATCTTACATCTTTATCTTGTAACTCTTCTGTTTGATCTGGTATTATTTTATCAATAAACATATCATATTTAATAGGATTTGAACTTTCATTTTTTAATCTAAAAATATATTTTTGAGTTTGTGTTCCTTTAGCATCAGACATTGGAACTGCTTTTTGTAAAATAATTTCGGTATCTTCTTCTAATTCTAATGACAAATCTCCAGAATTAATAATATTTACTTTGTCAGATGTTTTACTAAATGTTAACCAACTATAACTACCTGCAATTAAAAGTATTATAACAATAACTAAAACTAGAGCTTGTCTTGTTACTTGATAATTTTTATTTTTACTTTCTACATTGCTCATACTATATCATCCTTTTACTCTTCTATATTACATATTATACATTCATATGTAGTTTAAAAGCAATAAGAATAGATAAATTTATGTATTTATTTTTTACTTGCAATTTGATATTTTTTTCTTTTCTTTGTTTGGATTAGTTTTAAAATTTTATATAGTTCGTTATGGATAGATGAAAAATTATTATCTATATCCTCTATTAATTTATTATACTTTTCATCTATTGTTTTATTATTTTTAGGATAAACTTCCTCGTACAAATAATTTATTTTTTCATATAATTTTTTTCTATAAGCATATTTTAGTTCTCTTAATAGATAATTTTTTCTAAACTCTTCTTCTCTAGTTAAAAAATTTATTTTCTTTAATTTCTTTATTATTTTATATGATATTATTTTTCTTTCTAATTCGTTACTTATATCAAGTATTTCTTCTTCTTCATCTATTAATAGAAAGCTTTTGAACAATGATTTTCCTTCTTTATTAAACTCTACACCTAGTACTTTATAGTTATCAGTTAATAAGCAAGCATAATCTATTATACTGGTTTTTTCTCCTGAGTAAACTTCGGATTTTTGATATATTTCATCTAAAAACTGTTGATTAACTGATACTAAGTTATATATAAAATCATCTAATGTGTTACTGTCAACTTTAAAAATCGGAATTTTTTTTATATGTTCCAAATTATCTTTATTACTCCATTCAAAAGATTCGTATACCCTTTTACTATCTAATAAATTTAATACAATATCATAAACGTTTGTCATGTTTCTTCCCCTTTCTAAACAAAGATATAAGTATTATTAGTAATCCTAATATCAAAGACCAACATTCATATCTGGTTGTTAGATATAAAAAATATTCTTTAATATTATAACCAAATGAAATTAAATTAATATATATAATTATATAAAAAAAGCCTAATACCATTAATATAA
>URHJ01000023.1 GCA_900547465.1 uncultured Mycoplasmatota bacterium
ATATATTTTTCAAAACAAAAAGAAGGATATTTCCTTCTTATATATTATTGTGAAAAGAATTTACTTTTTCTTATTTAAAGTATCTATTTTTCCTAGAATATAACTTCTTAATCTTAATGAGTCTGTAACATTTATTTTTCTTTCTGAAATGTTTTCTTCTTCATCTAGATTTGCAGCATCAAACTTATATTTCCATGGTTCTAAAGATGTTTTTCCTAAGACATGTTCTACACTTATATTATAATCTGTTACACTTATTTTTCCGTCTGAGTTTAATTCTCCTCTTACGGCCATATATGCTTGATCATATACTTTTTCATTGAATTCTAATGTTATTTTTTGACCTGTTGTTACTACTGTTTCTAAATCTGTTATTTCATTGTTATCAATGTCGTAAATCTTGATTAAGTTATCGTTGTTATCTAAATTATTTATAAATGTTAATAAAGTATCATTTTCATCTGCTCCTATTATTATGTTCATATCTTCATATCTTCTTACTTCATATACTTTACTCTTTAATTCTAGATCTATAACATTTACATTTATTATCTTTTTGATATCTGGATTTTTGATACTATAAACAGTGATTTCTGCAGTACCTATTTTATGTGCAGTTATTTTTCCATTATCTACTGTTGCGACATTTTCATTGCTTGATTTCCAGCCTATTTCTTTATTTGTAGCATCACTTGGTAAGATAGTTGGAGTAATTTCTGTTTCTTCATCTACTGCCATTACTAGTTGTTCTTTATCTACTTTTATTTCGGTAATATTCTTTTCTCTTATAACATTTATGTTTACTACTCTTTCTGTTTTATCTTCTGCCTCTACTGTTATTTTTATTTGATTAGAACCATAATTTAGATAATTATTTTTATTTCCTTTTACTGTCGCAGATGGACTTTCTAGAATTACATCAAAGTCAATTGTACTTATATTTTCATCTACTATTACTTCATAATTATCAATACTATTTGAATAATTTGGATTTAGTGTTCCACTTGATGGAATTATATTTTCTATGTTGTTATTTGATGACGCTAACTTTTCTACAATTATTTTATATACATTAATACTTCCATCTTCAGCAGTTACGGTTATTTCATAAATATTATTACCTACTACACTAAAAGTACCATCTCCACTTACTGTTGCATTTTCATCTTCTGCTTTAGCACTTATTTCTATTTCATTTACTCCTTCTTTAACAGTTAATTGGTATTCATTAGTGTCTTTATCAAAGGTTGGAGATAGTTCTCCTGTATTGACACTTAAACTTTTTAACTTATTGTTATCTGATAATTTTCTTGTAACTTTTATTGTATAAACTCTTTCTACTCCAGTGGTTGAATTTACTGTTAGATAAATATAGTTTTCTCCTTTTTGTAATGTTGTTGTACCATTTCCTGTTACTGTTGCATTTTCATCTTCTGGAGTTCCATTAATATTTATTTTGTCAATATTTGAATCAACTTCTATTTCATAGTATTGAGTCTTTTTATCGAATGTTGGAGTTATACTTCCTACATCAGTAGTTATTTCTTTTAAATAGTTATTACTTGCGGTTTGTCTTATTACATTTAGTTTATAAGTTGTTGTATTGTTATTTTTATCAGTTACTATTATGTTTACCTCGTTTGCTCCTACGATGAAGTTTTCGTTTCCTTCTACTACATAAGTTGAATCATTGTCTTCTTTTACTATACTTAAGTTTAGGCTTGTTACTTCATTTGGAACTGTAATCATATATTCTAGAGTATTTTTATCAAAGGTTGGAGATAAGAGTCCTTCTTTTGCTTTTATATCAAGTAATTTAGAACTTACTTCTTGTTCTTTAGAGACTATTATTTGATATGTTTTTAGAGTACCATCTTCTGCTTCTACTACTATGCTTATTGTCTGTACGCCTTTTTTTATCTTGTAGTTTCCATTACCTGTTACTGTTGCATTTTTATTATTTGCAACACCTAGAACTGTTAATTCTTCTACTACACTATCTAATTTTAAATTATAACTTAGAGTATTCTTATCAAATATTGGATCTAGTGTTCCATCACTTACTGCTAGTAGAGATAGGCTATTATCATTGCTTAATGCTTTATTTACTATAACTGTATAAGTTCTAACTACTCCAGTTTCACTTGTTACAGATATGTTTATTTGATTTTTACCTCTACTTATTTGATGAATTCCAAGTCCTGTTACTGTTGATTTTGATGATTCTGGTTTTCCATATAGTGTTATAGAGTTTACTGTATCATCAACATTTATTGTATATGGTCCTGTATTTGTTTTGTCAAATGATGGTGTTATCTCAGATATATTAGTAGTTAGAGATGATAAGTAATTATTTGATGATTTTTCTTTGGTTACTATTATTCTATATGTTTTCTTTGTCTTTTTATCACCTGCAGTAGCTTCAATTGTAACTGTTGTTTCTCCATTTTGTAGGTTTTCTGCTCCTGTTATTTCATAGGTTGTTCCTTCTACTAATGGTTCTACCTGTTCTGTTAGGCTATTAACACTACTATCTACATTCATTGTGTATTCTTCTATATTTTTATCAAATAATGGGGATAATTTTCCTTCTTTAAATGTAACTGACTTTAATCTAGCATCACTTGATTCTACTCTATAAACAACTACTGAATAAGTTCTTTTTTTGTTATCTTTACTTGTTACAACAATTTGGAATTCATTTCTTCCTTGTTTTAAGTTATGTATTCCAAGTCCTGTTGCGGTTGCATTTACACTTTCTAGTACTCCATTGATAGTTATTTTATCTACTGATGATGGTACTGTTACTGTATATGATAATTTTTCTTTATCAAAGTCTGGAGAAAGAGTTCCTTTACTTACTGTTAATTCTTTTAACTTATTGCTATATTCTTCTTCAGTTTGAACTATAACTTTTATTTTATAAACTCTTTCATTTCCTTGTTCTGATACTACTTTGATACTTACTATGTTTTCTCCTAACTTTAGATCTTCATTTCCTATTACTTCGGCAGTTGCATATATATCATCTAATTCTTTATCTATAGTTAGAGTGTTTACATCATAAGGGACTTCTATTTCATATGAGGTATTTTTCTTATCAAAGGTTGGAGATAAGTTTCCTTCATGAATAAATAGACTTTTTAGATAATTATTATCTGATTTATTTCTAGTAACATGTATAGTATAGGTCTTAGATGTTCCATCTTTTTGGGAAACTTTTATTTTAAAGAGATTTTCTCCAAGTTTTAACTCATGATAGCCAGCTCCTTCTATTGTTGCGGTTTTTGATGTTGCGACGGCTGCTATTGTGATATCTTTTACATCTCTTTCTACATCTAAATAATAATCTAGAGTGTCTTTATCAAATGATGGTGTTAGATCTCCTCTATTTGTTGAAATCATAAAGAGATCATTATCATATTCTCTATTAATTGTTATTGTGTATGTTCTGATACTTTTATCTTCTGCTTCTACTTCTACTTGGATTTTATTTTCTCCGTAGTCTATAGAATATTTTCCGTTTCCAGATACTTTTGCGAACTGAGACTCTGCTATTGCATCTAGATCTATTTGATCTACTTCTTTTGAGACATTAACTGAAAATTCTGTAAATGCTCTTTTTTCTTCACTCATCAATTCTTCATTATTTACTTTTAGATTTTTTAAATAGTTGTTACCACTTAGTTTTTTGTTAACTTCCAACTGATAAGTTGTTGTTACTGTTTTATCTTTGTTAGTTAATACTATTAATATTTTATTTTTACCTGATATGAAGTTTTGATTTCCGTAAATTTTATAGCTTACATCACTATCTTCTGGTACAACATTTAATGTTAATTTATTTACTTCACTATCAACATTCATAGTATATAATGTATTTTCTTTGTCAAACTCTTCATTTAGAGTTCCTTCTTTGGCTGATAATTCTTTTAGATATAATTTTGTTGATTTTTCTTTTGTTATGACAACATTATAATTTGAAGTTACTCCTTCTTTTGAAGTTGTTGTTATAGTAAACGTATTTATTCCTGTTTTTAGTGTTTTTTCTCCTGTTCCTGTTGCTATTGTTGTATCTAATTCTGGTACAGCATCTATTGTTATCTTATTGATGTTTGATGGTACTGTTGCAGTATAGTTATAGATTGTTTTTTGGAATGTTGGAGTTGTTTTATATATTACTCCTGATGATATAGTTAATGACTGTAGGAATGTATTTGTATCTGTTTTATAAACATGGATTATATATTCCCTTTCATCTCCATTTTGGGCTGTTACTGTTATTATTACATCGTTATTACCTGCATTAAGATATGTTGAACCACTAACCTTAACATAGGCTGTTTTATCTTCTGGAGTTGCTTTTACATCTACTTTGTCATAATCAGTTGGAATAGTTATGAAGTACTCTTGTTTAGTTTTTTCAAATTCTAGATCTTTTTCTGGGTTGGTTATTTCAAGAGATTTTAAGTAGTTATTGTCTGATTCTTTTCTTTCAATCGATAGATGATAATCAGTTTTATCTCCTACTCCATTTGAAACTTCTATTCTAATCTTATTTATACCAACTTTTAATGAATAATCTTTATTTGTTATCTCTTCGTTAGTTTTTTCATCATAATATTTTATTGTTTGATATTGATTTTTCTTATCAACATTTATATCTATTTTTTCAATACTATTTTCTAATACACTACTATATTCTAGTGTGTCTTCTTTGAATGTTGGATTTAATTTACATTTATCATCTGTACATAGTTCTCCTGATAAATATATGTTATTTAGTAAACGTTCTGTAGTTATACTCTTTATTACTTTGACTGTATAAATTTGTATAGTTCCATCTTCTGCCTCTACTACAATATCAATAGTTGTTTCATCCTTTTCTAACTTTTGTGTTCCTACTCCTTTGATGATTGTTGCTTTTTCATCATTAGCTGAAGCTGTTATTGTTATTTCTTCTGTTTTATCTGTAACATTTACTATATAATCATAAGTTTTAGGATCAAAAGTTTTATCAAGATTTCCTTGATCTGTTTCTAGACTTTTTAAAGTGGCATCATTAGATTGTTCAAATAAAACATTAACTATATATTCTTTTGTAGTAGTTTTGTCAGCACTTGTTACTTGTATTTTATAAACATTATTTTTACTTGTTAACTCTAGTCTTTCTGTTTTTGTAACTGTTGCCTCTTCATCTGTTGCGATTGCTTCTACATTATCTTTTGTAATTTCTTTTATTGTATTTGGTACTGTTAGTGTATATTCATCAAGTGAAGAGTTAAAGCTTGGAGTTAATACTCCTACATCAAATTTTAGACTTTGTAATAGTGCTTCATTACTTTTTTCTCTTTCTATATTTATATAGTAATTTTGTTTAGTGAAACCATCTTTTGCTGTTACTACAATAGTATAGACATTTATCGATTTAGATAATAGTTTTATTGAACTTGTTTTTTCTACTGTTGCATTACTATCAATTGGTATTGCTTCTATTTCACTAGAAAGGATTGTCTTTTTACTATTTGGGACTGTTAAAGTATAAGTGAATGTATCTTTATCAAATTCTTCATTAAATTTGTAACCATTAATTTTTAAACTTGATAATCTAGCTTCATCTGCTCTATCTTTAATAACCTTAATTGTGTATGTTCTTGTTGATTTATCTTCTGCGGTTACTATAATTTTTCTTGTTGATTCTCCATCTTTTATAACTTCTTTTTCTGTACCAGATACCGTTGCGAATTGATCTGAAGTACTTACTTCAAATGAAAGTAATGATGCTGACGAATCTAGTTTTAATGTGTAATCAGTTCCATAATATGAGAATGATGGTTCTAGAGTTCCTACACTTGGTACTAAATTTGTTAAATAGTTATCATTAGATGCTTCTCTATTTATTGTTACTGTATAGGTTTTTATATTACCACTTTCACTAGTTACAATGATATTGAATTTGTTTTCACCTAATACAATTGTCTTTGTACCTAGTCCTGTTATAGTAGCATCTTTTGAATAAGTTCCTGTTATGGTTGCAGTCTTAGTTGATTTTGGAACATCAACTGTATATGATAATGTATCTTTATCAAAGGTTGGGTTTAGGGTTTGAGATACATTATTGACTTTTACTTGAAGTGATTCTAGATAATTATCATCTTTTAAGGCTCTTACTACATTAACATAATAGACTCTTGTAATTCCATTGTTTGAAGTTACAGTAATAGGAAATTTATTATTACCTGGGTTTAGTTTTTTTACTCCAGTACCTGTTACTTTATTAGATTCTATTTCTGCTTCTGCCATTATCTCTATTTCTTCTACATCACTTGCTACATCAACATTGTAAGAAAGGGTTGTTTTAGTAAAGGTTGGATTTAGAGTACCCTTTGATACATCGATATAACTTAGGAATGTATTTGAATAGTTTTGTCTATTTACATCTAGAGTGTAAGTTGTTGTGGTTAGTCCTTTACTATCGGTTACTGTAATTGTAATTGTATTTGTTCCGACAGTAAAGTCACTATTTCCTTCTACCTTGTAAATTGCATTTTTATCTAGAGTTTCAATATTTAATTGTAACGATGTCATTTCATAATCAATTGTTGTTTGATAATCGTAAACATCTTCATTAAATTCTTGATTTAACTCATAATTTTCTACTTCTAATAATTTTAATTTTGAACTTACAATATCTTCTCTTGTTACTGTAACTGTGTAAGTATTAATTGTACCTTTTTCACTGGTAACTACTATATTTATTTTATTATCTCCAACATCTAGTTTATATTTATCTAGACCTGATACGATTGAAGTATCATCTTCTAATAAACCATCAACTAATATTTCTTCTGTCTCATATGGTACTGTTACAGAGTAGTTGTTATTTGTTTTTTCAAATGATGGAGATAGAGTTCCTTCACTTACTGTTAAGTTTTTAAGATAGGTATTGTCATTTGGTGTTCTTGTAATGATTATTGTATATACCTTGTTTTTTCCAGATTCACTAGTTACTGTTATTTCTTTATAATTTGTACCTACTTCTAATTCTTCATTACCTATTCCATCTACTATTGCATTTATATCTTCTGCTTCAGCATTTATTTGAATGTTATTAACATTTCTAGGTACTGTTGCATAATAGACAGTAGTTGTTTTTGAAAATTCAGGTGTAATTGTAACATCATCAATATCTAATGATTTTAAATTGTTATTATCAGATGCTTTTCTATCTACATGAATCGTATAATCTTTTATACTTTTCTTATTTTTTGCTGTTACTCTAATAATTACATCCGATGTTCCTACTTCTAGATTAGTGCCATTTATAATTTCATAGGTTGCTTCATTATCAATTGGAGTGGCTTTGATTTCTAGATTAGTATTTGTACTCGTTATTGAATATTCATATGTGTCTTTATTAAATATTGGATTTAGAGTTGAACCTGATACTTGTAAGTTTGAAAGCCTTGCTTCATCATTTTCTTCTCTTGTTACTACTACTTGGTATGTTCTTATAACATTTTCTGTTGATGTTACTGTTACTGCTAAAATATTTTGACCAACATTTATATTATGAGATCCTAAACCTGTTACTGTTGCATTTTTATCTTCTAGTTCTCCTTCTAGAGTAACTGTTGATATATTGTATGGTACTGTTACTTCATAATATTGTGTGTCCGGATCAAATGATGGAGAAAATTGTTTTTCTTTCATTGATAATGATTCTAATTTGTTACTAGTTGTTCCTGCTTTTTGTCTTAAAACGTTTAGAGTATATTCTTTAGTAGTAGAATCTTCAGCAATTATAATTACTTTTACTATGTTGTTTCCTATTTCAAAGTTTTCATTTCCTTCTATTTTATATGTTGCATTACTATCTTCTGGTGTAACTATTAAGTTTAAGGAAGTGACGTTTTCTAACACTCTTAGTTCATATGTTGTTATATTTTTGTCGAATGTTGGGTCAAGAACACTTTCTTTAGCAATTATAATTCTAGCGTTACAATTAGATGATTTATGTCTATTTATGTTAAGTGTATACGTTTTTGTTGTACCATCTTCTGCTGTTGTGGTCAAAATAACTTGATTTTCTCCAACTTGTAATTTATAGGTTCCGTTTCCAGATACTTTAGTTGTTTTTTCTACAGCTACTCCTACTATTGTTAATTCATCTATATTATTTTCTACTTCTATTTGATAATTAACATTATCTTTATCAAAAGTTGGATTTAGTATTACATCTTTATCAGTTGTTATTGAAAGTAAATCAGCATTACTATTTTTCTTTCTTTCTACATTTAAGGTGTATATTCTACTATCACCATTTTCGGCAGTTACTACAATATTTATTTCATTAATTCCTGTTTTTAAGCTATACTTACCTGCTCCTGTTACTTTTGATAATTTATCTTCTGCTATTGCACTTACATTTAGAATTGTTACGTCATTTTCTACAGTTATATCATAACTTTTTATTTCTTTATCAAATATTGTTTCCATATCATATTTATCAGTTGTTAATAAATTTAGATATGTATTTTCACTAGCTTTTCTATTTACCTTAATGGTATATGTCTTTTTATTTCCATTTTCGGCAGTTACTATAACTTTAACTGTGTTTTCGCCAACTTTGAAACCGCTATTACCGACTACTTTGTAGGTTGCTTCATCACTATTTGTTTCAATATTCATTTGTAGTGATGTTATTCCTTCTTTGACGTCTACTTGATATTCTTCAGTTTCCTTATCAAAGGTTGGAGATAAACTTCCTTCTAAAACATCAAGTGTTTTTAAAGTGGCATCGTCTGACTTTTCCCTAGTAATTGCTACTGCATAGACTTCTGTTGAACCATCTTCTGATGTTGTTGTAATGTTGTATTTGTTAACGCCTGTTTTTAGTATTTTTTCACCTGTTCCAGTTACTGTTGTTAAATTATGTTCTGGAGTTGCTTCTATTTCCACCTTGTCTATATTATTTGGAACAGTTGTTGTGTATGAATTAATTATTTTGTTAAAGGTTGGATTTAATTCATATGTAGTGTCAGAATTTTTTACTTTTAAATCACTTAAGAATACGTTACCGCTTTGTTCTCTGTATATATTTAAGACATAATCTTTTGTTTCTTTGTTTTGTGCTGTTACTCTTATGATTACTGTATTTAAACCAGTTTCAAAGTTTTCATTACCAATTATTTCATATGCTGCATTACTATCTTCTAATGTAACTTTTAAATCTACTTTAGTATTTTCGTTTGGTATTGAAAAATAGTATTCACTTATGTCTGGATCAAAGTTAATATCTAATTTTGGATCAATTACTTCTAAGTTTTCAATATTAGCATTTCCGGTCATATCTCTGTTTATGTTATATGTATATGATGTTGTTGCTGTACCATCTTCTGAAGTTATTTCGATTGTTATCATATTCATTCCACTATTTAATGATACTACACCATCACCAGTTACTGTTTGATAGTAATGTCCTTTAGTAACTGTAAATTGTAATTGCTTTATACGACTTGGAACTGTCATATTGTAGGTGTTTGTTTTTGGATCAAATTCTGGATCTAATTTACAATAATCTTCGTTTATTGCACAAAGACTTGGGATTAAGCCAGATATTGTAATATTTGTAGGTGTAGCATTAGATGATGCTTTTCTTTCAACATTTACTGTATATGTTCTTATGTCACCATTTTCTGCAGTGACTGTGATTGGAAATGATGTTTTTCCCGCTGGAACTTTATGGGTTCCTATACCACTTACTGTTGCGGTGTCATCTTCTAATTTAGCACCTATTGTTATTTCGTCATCTTCACTATCTAGAGAAATATTGTATTCATATGTTTGCATATCGAATGTTGGTTGAAGTGTGCCTTTGTCAGTAGTTATCTCTCTTAGGAAGTTATTTGCAGAACGATCTTTTCCGGCTGTTATTATTACATAACCATTATCATTATTTCCTGTCATGTAACCACTATTTGGGCTTGGCATAGATTCTGATCCAGATAGCATTGTTATATTTTCAAATGAATATCCAGAATAGTGGGTACTACCTGTTGATGGAATAATTTCTGTATCAGTTGATTTTTCTTCTATTCCGATACATTCTTCACATCCTGAAACATATGATGAACCACCACCTCCACCATAAGAGCAACCAGTTTGTGAATATCCTCCGAAGTAACCACCCCCGGCTCCTCCAGAACCATCCGTACATTTTCCACCTGGCATACCATAACCAAAGGCATATCCAGTAGTTTGAGTTGGAATACTTTTGTTACCATATCCTGTTGTTCCAGTTATTGAACCACCATTTCCACCAACTCCAGAATAGTTACCGCCACCTCCTCCGGCAGCAATCATAATTCTTGATTTTAAACTTTCAAATTCGTTCCAAACTGTTTTTGAAGATGTATTTTTTAGTCTTATATCTGTGGATCCTCCACCTCCACCTCCAGCATCTGGTTGTGAGTCTTCATTGGAATCATCTCCACCTTTTCCTCCGCCGTTCCAGCCTCCGGCTCCTCCTAGGTATCTACTAGGGGTTCCTCCGTTTGCTCCAGCGCAGCCTACGTATATGTATAATTTTTGATCTTTCTTTAGGTAGATTTCACCTTCTGTATAGGCTCCATAACCACCTCTATATTTTAATGACCAATTGGTTCTACCATATCCTCCTTTGGCACCCCAACTTTGAATTTTATAGTATGTTGTTCCTGGTGCTGTGAATTCTTGGTATTCAGATTTACATTCATATTTGAATTCCTGATTCTCAACAGAGCCTTCTCTTTTTACGGTAACTTGATATGTAGTTGATGGGACATTTTCTTGTTCTACTAAGATTGTGATTGTACTTGTTTTGTTTGGTGGAATATAACCATTTCCAGTAATTGTTACCTTAGCACTCTTGTCATATGGAATTGCACCTACATCAACGTATAATGAACCAGTTGAAATTTCTACTGTATATTTTAGTGTTTCTGGGCTAAAGGTTGGATCTAGTTTATAATCTTCTATATTTAGTCTTCTCAATTTAGAAGAGTTCGATTTTTTGAAGTTTATTGTATAAGTTGTTATTTCGGAACCATCTTCACTTACAACAACTATTTCTTTTTTTGTGGTTCCAAAATCTATTTCAGTATCTCCATCTCCTGTTATTTCTTGTGATGGTCTTCCTGGTATGGCTTCTATATTAACATTTTCAATAGTATCTTCAAGATTTACGGTATAATTAAAGGTTGTTGGAGAAAAACTGTCAAGTGATGTTCCATCTATTTTTATATCATCTAAATATTTATAACTTGATTTTGATCTATGAATATTTAGGGTATATATTGTAACATTTCCAAGATCGTTTACTAGACCTATATGAATCTTATTATTTCCTGCTTTTAATGTTACCTTACCAAGACCTCTAAAAATTACGTCATCTTGATTTAATACTTCTCCATCTATTGTTACAATTGTATTTTCACTATCTACATAAACATCATATGTATATGTATCTTTATCAAATTTTTGTTTAAATGTTCCTCCTGTCACGGACAAACTTTTCAATTGTGGATAACCATTATCTAATTCTAAGATTGTGACCTTAGCGTAACCATCATTATTATTTCCTGTCATAGTAGCATTTGTTAGACTTAAGCCGTTTGGCATTGAACTTTTTCCATTGACTTTGGTTGGATTTTTAAATGTTAGCCCAGTGTAGTGAATAGAATCTTCTTTTAAGGTGATATTGTCACTAGTTGAATCTTCGGTTATAGCTAAGTCATCTGAACTACCTGATACGTATGAAGTTCCTCCATAACCTTCACAGGTATCACATTGATTAGATATACCACCGAAGTAGCCTCCACCTCCGCCACCGGAACCTCCAGTAGCAGCAAATCCAGCTTGTCCTAGACCAAATTTATAACCATTTGTTTGGTTTAATCTTAGTGCCCCAGCTTCTCCATATCCTCCGTACGTTCCTCCGGAACCAGCACCTGCTACTAAAACACGATCTTTTAATGAGTCAAATTCATTCCAAATTGTAGGCGATGATGTTGCAGTTAATCTGAAGTCTGTTGCTCCTCCACCGCCACCTCCTTCATCGGGATTGCTATCGTGATTTGAATCATCTCCACCTTTTCCTCCGCCGTTCCAGCCGCCGTATCCTCCAATATATCTTCCATTGGCACGACCGTTGTATCCAGCTTGTCCTACATAAACGTAGAATTTATCTCCTTTATCTAAATGGATTGTACCTGCTGCATATGCCCCATATCCCCCATGATATGTTAGGGAACTATCACGCATACCAAAACCACCCTTTGCTCCCCAAGCCTCTAATTTATAAGTACCAGCTGCTGGAGCAGTAAAGGTTTGATAACTACCAGTGTAAGCATACTTGTATGTATAACCTGCTTTTATTGTGTAATTTGGATAATCTTCTGTTTTTAAATCTTCAAGGTACTCAATAATTGCATAACCATTCCCAGTTTTTCCTGTTCCTTGAGCTAATTTAGTACCATCAGTTCCAGGCATTAAGTATTGAGCATATGATGATCCGTCTTTTACGGTTCCATTACCTCTTATCATAATACTGTAATCAAACTTCATTCCTGAATAATGAATGCTTTGTCCTGTATGAACAATACTTGAACTAGTTGAACTCTCATCAATAGCATCTGCACCATCATATCCAGATATAAACGAAGAACCTCCAGATCCATTTGTAACAGCACCAGATTTTTGAGTAGCAAGACCCCCATAGTAGCCTCCGCCACCACCTCCGGTAGTCATGTTTGAATATTTATATACACCATTTTGTCCAACTCCAAATTGATATCCAGTTGTTTGAGTTGCCCCTTTACTTGTTGCTGTATCAGGACTTGTTAAGTCTCCAGCATGACCAATTACTGATGTCCATGAAGTACCTCCACCACCGGCAGCAACCATAATTCTTGATTTTAATGAAGCAAAGTCATTCCAAACACCTGGAGTTAACCTAATGTCTGTCGCTCCACCTCCAGCTCCGGCGCCTTCATTATCTGAGTGATCATAATCTCCTCGGCCACCACCATTATATCCACCTTTGGCATAACCAGAGTTTACTCCATCTTGTCCTTTACCACCAACGTAGATATAAATAGTTTGTCCTTTTTTTAACTCAATCATACCTGCTGTGTATGCTCCATATCCACCAACACGAACAGTTGAGATTACATTATCTTCGCGCGATGCACCACCTTGTGCTCCCCATAGTTGTACTTTGTATGTTCCATTTGCTGGAGCTGTGAACATTTGATAATCACCTGTATAATCAAATTCAAACTTCTGATTTTCTGCATGTACATTTTCTATATTAACTAATAAAAAAGAAGTAATTATAACGACAAAAAGAACTAACATTTCTGTAAGTTTTTTTCGTTTTATAAAAGTAATATTTTGTTTTTCCAACCTTACTTCCATATCTCTAATACTCCAACCTATTTTATATATACATTATACAATATTTTTTGTTGTATGTCATTAGAATTAGTGCAAAAAAAAAAGCAAGTTTATCTTACTTTTTATCTTTGAATCCACAACTTAATTCTGTTTCTATTTTGTAATCTGTTTTTCCATATGGTGATTTAGGATAAATAATTACTTTTGTTTTTGTTTGATTACATTTTTCACCAGTTAAACTATTTTTGAATTCTTTAATATCTTTTTTAAATTCACCATCGTTGTATCTTCCTAAATTTTCTAAGTCTATTTTTATACCAATTGTTGAAAACTTAGATAGAAGTGATGTTCTGTCATCTGCTGATGAACCAATTTGTTCATAGTAAAAATTTTCATAAAAGCTAGATCCCATTTTATTTAATGATGATTCTAATTCTTTTTCATTACTCTTTTTACCAAATACTACTAGCAATACTACTAATATAACAACTATTAATAATGCCACTACTATGGCTAATGTTTTTTTATTTAATTTTCTTTTTTCTTGTTTTTCAATTTTCATATAATATACTCCCTCTTATTATTTTCTATGATTAGTATATCACTTATTTTGAAAAATTAAAAGAATTTATTGAATTTTTAATTTTGGCTTTCAAATTTTTCATAGTTATTTTTTAATAGATCATAGTTATTTTTCGATAAAATTACCTTTACTTTTAGAAATTCATTTGAATTATAATTTCTAATTTGTCTATTTTTTATATCATTTAAAAAAATATTATAAATTGTTTTTGGTGGTATTTCTCTCATATTTAGATAGTAGTAATCATTATGAGTTTTATTTAATACGTAATTCACGCCTTTAACTGTTTGTATTTCTAGTTTAATATCAGATTTAGAATTATCAATTATATATTCAATGTTATCTTCATCATTATCCATTCCAAATGTAATTGTTGTGTTTTCATTTACATTTATAATTTCTGTGCTTGTTTTTCTATCAAGTCCTTTAGTTCCATCTATTTGTTTATAATTTAGTAGAATTGTAACTGATAACCCTATACTTATTCCTATTATTAAAAATGAACTAATCATTGAGATAAATATAAATTTCATATGTTGCTTTCTATTAAATACAAAATTATAGGTTAAATAAATCAATAGAAAACATAAAAAACTAATTGCTGCGAAAAGAAGAAATCCTGTAAAGAAGATTAGTCCTATATTTATGTGGCATATACAAATTGATGCTAAAACAACGAAAAATATAAATGCAAAGACAACAGGTATAATAAACCAAATTATTAATATTTTTAAAAACAGGATTAGTATTTTTCCTATTACATTTATAATATGTGTTGTGCTATGTTTAGGATCTCTTATGATGATTCTTTCTCTATCTTTTTCTTTTATTTCTAGTGATTGTTCAATTTTTTTAGTTTTTGTATTGTCATCTTCAATTGTAATATAGTAGTCTAAATACCTTATTTTAAATATGTGGATAAAAACTATAACTCCAAATATTATTGCTATTACAGTATAGATACTCTCAAATATTTTTTCTATAGCATGTACTATAGTTTGATTTGGAATAAAAGTTAACATGTTATATGTAACCTCAATTAGTATTGTTGTTATGATTCCACCTATTAGTAGTAACATAATAGCTAGACAAAACATTTCAAGAACACATTTTAATTTTTGCTTTAGTGTCATGCTAAAAAACATATTATAAGTTTTAGTAATTTGATTTAAAACTTGTTGAAATTGATCTGTTATTTTTGTTTTTTCTTTTCTACGATTTTTTCCTATTGTTCCATCATCTAGTAAATCTTCTAGAGTGCAATTCAATATTTTTGTCATTTTTATTATTTTATCCATATCTGGATAACTTGTACCACTCTCCCATTTTGAAACTGCTTGTCTTGATACTCCTAGTGTATCGGCAAATTGTTCCTGACTTAAATTATTTTGTTTTCTTTTAACTGCTAATTTTTCACAAAATCTCATTTCTTTCAACCTCCACCGAAATTATAATATAAATATAGCTGGTTGCGACACCAACTATTGTTAGAATTTTGTATAAAATCAGTTGCTTTTTTCAAATATAAAAGAAAAAGTACACTCTACTCGTGTACTTAACAACTAGTTTTTGCTGTACATACATTTGATTTTTCTAAACATTTCATTAAGCATTCAAATTTTTTTGTTGATTCTTTGTTCATTGTTTCTGTTAATTTCATGTATGGATCTTTTTCTTTTTTGCTTATTCCTGATTCTAAATCTTCTGCTTTTCCATTTACTACTGCTACTACATTGGGAGCATAAATTCTTTTTTCTCCTGTTTTTACTTCTTTATCATCATCTGTTAAAGTATAATCTGTTAAAACATTGTCTAGCTTCTTTAATAATTCTAAGTAGTATTTGTCACCTTTTTTAGTTGTAGTTACTTTACCATCTTTTAATTCTTTTATATCACGAATATTTCCTATATCAACGTAATATATCGTATCAACATTTTTGTTTTTTGCAGCTTGTATTAAATTATTGATAACGCTTCTACACCATGGACACTCTGCAAAACCAAAGTAAACTACAAAAGTTTCTTTATTCTCTATTTTTTTAACAATTTCTTTCGCTGTTGAATATTTTATTGGATTGTTTGTTGGAATTGATAATTTTCTGATTGTTTTTCCTGATTCATTCTTCTGATTGTTAAGTTTTTCATATTCCTTTTTGAACTTATAGCTATCTGTACTATGTACCTTGTTAATATATAATATACCTATTAATATAGCTACTATTAAAACTATGACGCTTGCTACTACAACTTTCTTTTTCATTACTACACCTCTTCTTACTATTATTTTACAGTAATATTTAACAAAATTCAACAATCTATTATTTTGGCAATATTATATGTCAATAAGTGGATTGTTCGTCTTTTTTTATTTGTTCTAGTCTTTGTTTTACTAAAAATACCAGTTCCATTGGTGCATCTATTTTTGGAAGTACTAATAGACTATCTTGTAGTTTTATTTTTAGTGAAGTCTCATCATTGACCTTTTCAGCTTCTTTTCTATAGTCGAAATTATGAATTTCGTTTGTATTTATAAAATCCTTGATATAATTTTCTATATCTTCAAGTATGTATACTTTAAGATCATATTCATCCATTTCTCTGATACCATAATAGGCACCTACTAAATATCTATATTCATCTTCTAATGTCATATTTGCTCCTTTTTTTTATGTATTTGTATATTATTTATAATAATTTTAGTAAAAAAAAGAATATTTTATTATTCTATATTAATTTGTCGTTTGATTTTGAATTTAATGTTAAATCTGCTATTCTACCATCTTTATATGCATAGTAACCTGCTGCCGCAATCATAGTGGCATTGTCTGTACAGTATTTCATTGATGGAATTGTAACATCTACACCTAATTCTTTACCTAATTTAGTAACTTCTTCTCTCAAACCTTGATTAGCTGCGACTCCACCTGCAACAATTAGAGTTTTTATATTTTCTTCTTTAATAGCTTTTCTTGTTTTATTAATAATTTCTGTTATTGCGACATTTTGAAATGAAGTTGCTAAGTCTTCTTTGTTTAGTTGTTCATTTCTTTGTTCTAGATTATGATTTAGGTTTATTACTGCACTTTTTAGACCGCTAAATGAAAAATTGTAACTATCATCATTCATAGGGATTGGTAATTTGTATGTCGGTTTACCCATATGAGCTAGTTTATCAACTTTTGGTCCACCTGGATATTCTAGGCCTAATACTCTTGCTACTTTGTCATAACATTCACCGATAGCATCGTCTAATGTTCCACCTAGTTTTTCGAATTTGTAATGGTCTTTCATCAAGACTAATTCAGTGTGTCCACCACTTACTACTAGTGCTAATAGTGGAAATTTCATTTCTTTTTCTAGACTGTTTGCATAAATATGTCCTGCTATATGATGAACTGGTATTAATGGTTTGTTATAGATGAATGAAAGTGTTTTTGCAGCTTCCAATCCTATTAGTAATGATCCAATTAAACCTGGTCCGTATGTTATCGCAATGGCATCTATATCTTCTATTTTCATTTGTGCTTTTTCTAAACATTCTTCAATTACAAATGTTATATTTTTAACATGCTCTCTGCTGGCGATTTCTGGGACAACACCACCGTAATTTTTATGAATACTTATTTGTGTTGAAATTGAAGTTCCAATATCAATTCTTCCGTTTTTTACAATAGAACAACTAGTTTCATCGCAACTACTTTCTATTCCTAGAATATAAGTATCTTTCATATGCATCACTCTTTCATTTCTACTCTTTCCATTAATATTCCATCTATCCCGTGATAGTAGCCTTTTCTTATAGCCTTTTCTTCAAAGTTAAACTTTTTGTATAGTTTTATTGCAGGATAGTTATCCTTTTTTACTTCTAAGGTTATATTTTTTTCCACAGTTTTGATTAATTTTTGCATCATTTTGCTTCCTATTCCACAGTTTCTGTGGATAAAATCGACTTCTATTTGATTTATTTCGGCTCTTTCATAGATATCGCTATAGTATATATACCCTAGTATTTTGTCTTTTTCCACATAGATTAAATATTTAGAAAATGGATTACTTTTAAATTCTTTAATTATTTCTTCTTTACTTAGGATATTTAGGTCAAACTGATCAATATTATTTAAATCCAGTTCTATGATCATGACTGTAGTTTTTCCTCTGCTTCTGTAAGTTTTAAATAATTAGGATTCACGAAATGCGGATTGATTTCTTCCTTATCTTTATACTTTGTTACAATTTTTAGAATATCTGGGTTGTATTTTTCTTTATCTCCATCTAATTTTATGTCATCGTTACTGATTATCACATAATTATTATGATTGTCTAATTCTGTTTTTAATTTGTTGTTTTCAATATGGCATGGTTTTAGAATTTCATTATCGTTTTCATAAATAGCTGCAAAAGAATAGTCTCTTCTTGCATCTATCATTGGTACTACTACTTTGTTGCTGTTACTTGATACAGCCATTGCTTCTAGGCTAGTTATAGTAGTAATTGGAATATTTAAAGTCCATGCATACACCTTTGCTATTGTTAGACCAACTCTTATTCCAGTAAATGATCCTGGTCCATTGACAACAATTATCTTGTCTATATCTTTTGGATTAAGATTTGTCTTTGTAAACATATCCGCTATTTTCGGTAATGCTAATCTTGAAAGATCATGCTCTAATAATTCTTTTGTTTCTGCTAATAGCTTATCGTTTTCAACTATTCCAGTATATAGATAGCTAGAAGATGTATCTATATAAAGTAATCTCATAAAACAGCCTCACATACTTCTTCATATTTTCTACCATGAGGGATAAGAGTAATTGATCTAGAATTTTCTCCAGTTACTCTAAATTTTATAATAAGTCTATCTTCTGGTAGATAATCTCTAATAGTATCACTCCATTCAATTATAGTAATACCTTTTCTTTTGTAATATTCTTCTAATCCAAGATTTTCTACATTTCCATCTAGTCTATATACGTCCATATGGAATAAAGGTAATTCTCCAGATTCATATTCCTTAATAATATTAAATGTTGGAGAAGTAATATCTTCATCTATTTCCATAGCTTTTGCAAATCCTTTTGTAAATACTGTTTTACCACTTCCTAAATCTCCCTCAAGGCATATAACCATATTAGGAAATTTTTCAGACTCAATATTTTGAGCTAATTCAATTGTTTCTTCCTCTGAGTATGTAGTTAATTTATAATTATTCATATCTATCACCTTTTACTATTATACCAAAAAAAAATAGTAAAACAAGGAGAATAAAACCATTTTACGAAATGTTTACTAAAAAAAAGCAAAAAAAAAATTCTTGGCTACTTCCTATTTTCGCATACACTATCGTCGGCGTTAAGTGGCTTAACTTCTGTGTTCGGGATGGGAACAGGTGTACCCCACTTGCTATCGTAACCAAGAAAATTATTTGAGAAAATAATTCTCTGAAAACTTAGATACTGTGTTCATCAAATTTATTAAATAGGATTAAATCCTCGACCTATTAGTACTGGTCAACTCAACATATCACTATGCTTCCATCTCCAGCCTATCAACCTCATCGTCTTTAAGGGGTCTTACTACTTACGTATGGGAAAATTCATCTCAAAGGAGGCTTCCCGCTTAGATGCTTTCAGCGGTTATCCTTTCCAAACATAGCTACTCTGCACTGCAGCTGGCGCTACAACAGATACACCAGAGGTTTGTCCATCCCGGTCCTCTCGTACTAAGGATAGCTCTCTTCAATTTTCCTGCGCCCACATCGGATAGGGACCGAACTGTCTCACGACGTTCTGAACCCAGCTCGCGTGCCACTTT
>URHJ01000024.1 GCA_900547465.1 uncultured Mycoplasmatota bacterium
CTCTATGACATGGAATAATAATACATATTGGATTAGCGCCTACAGCTCCACCTACCGCTTGAGCAGACATTTTCTTTATTCCTTTTTCTTTTGCTACTTCACGTGCTATATCACCATAACTTACTACTTTTCCATATGGTATTTGATTCATTTTTGAAATTATGTTTTTCCTAAAATCAGTTGTATTATCTATCTTATATTTTGGTGTAAAATTAGGTTCATTACCACTAAAATAGATATCTAACCACTTTTTAGTATCATCAAGGATAGAAAGAGATTTATTTATTCCTTCTTCTTTATGTTTTAATTCATCTTTTGAACCTTTAAACCATAACCCTGTTAAATATTCACCATCACTAGTCATTATCATATCACTAAAATTTGATGGGGTTTTATATGTGTCTTTATATATCATATAATTACTCCGTGTTTATTTTTCTATCTATAAATTCATTAGTAAATTTATTAATACTTTTGGCTTGACAGTATATGTTATTATTAAAATTATTTTTTATAGTTTCTAAATATTTATTGTAGTACTCTTTTTCTTTTATTATTTTATAACTTTCTGTGAAATAAAAATCATAGATATAATTATAGAAAGCTATTATTTGATCAGCATTATTATAAATGTCTTTATAGTTGATTAATTTTTCTTCCATAAATTCATCAATTAATTTTTGACTTATCTTCTCTATATTAAAGTCTTTATACCAATAAATTGCGTCTTTATCTTCTATATTTAATAAATATAAAACGTCTAGTTTGTCTGCATCTCTTATTATCTTACAATATAATTCTTCTTTTTTATCTAAATCTTGTTCTAGTTTTAGTTTATTATGGTTGTATACTGCTTTTTTTATTATAGAATCATACTTATCTATATCTGTAAATTTTCTTATTAAGCCATCTTCAAATAACACTTTATTACTATATGCTGCGTGATCCATATTAGTATCTTTATCACTAAATGTATCATAAAGTCTAACTTGTTCGAATCTTCCAATATCATGACAAATTCCAATTAAATAACTTAACTCTATTTCTTCTTTTGTAAGATTTAGGCTTATGGCTATTTTCTTAGCATTATCGGCAACTCTTAAAATATGATTTTTCTTTAAGTTAACTCTAATACTTTCTTCATAATTACTAGTATATTTTAAAAATTCTTCTCTTATCTTCTGTTCATTCATACTTATTACCTATTTCTTTATCCCTAATCTATTTGGTGGAAAGATTGTTAATGAAGTTTTTCCTAAAATCTCTTTTTTAGGAATTAAACCTATGACTCTACTATCTAGCGAATTAGGTCTATTGTCACCCATTACTAAATACATGTCTTTTGGTATTTTTTTTACTCCTAATTCTTCAACAGAAAAATCTTCAGTTTTTTTATGATTGAAATTTTCTTCAACTCTTTTACCATTTACATATAAGATATTATGTTCGTAGTCTATAGATTCACCAGGTAGTCCTATAACCCTTTTTATTATTTTTTCCGTACCTATATCTACCACTACTATATCAAATCTTTTAATTTTACTATAATGGTATTTAGTTTTATCTAAAATCATTATATCTTTATCTTTTAATGTATCGTCCATAGATGCACCATTCACACGAATTGGTGTTATTATAAAACTTTTTAATAAAATAACAAAAATCACTATTATTATATAAGGCGACATTTCTTTTAAAAATTTTATTATTCTCTCTTTATTCATTTCAATTCTCCTTTATTTTATTATAAACAATCTTATAGCCAAATTCAATGAATCTATAAAAAAAGTAAGCTATTTTTTGCTTACTTTTCTTCATTTTTAGAAACTTTTTGTCCTCTTTCTTTGATCTTGTATTGACCTACACGATTCTTTAAGAAAGTTAATTTAGCACGTCTTACTTTTCCTTTACGTACAACTGTAATCTTATCAATTTTTGGTGAATTTACTGGGAATATTCTTTCAACTCCTACGCCACTTGAAATCTTACGTACAGTAAATGTTTCAGATACACTACCATTTCTTTTAGCAACTACTATTCCTTCGAATGCTTGGATACGTTCTCTTTTTCCTTCGATAATCTTATAATCTACTCTTACAGTATCACCAACACGAAATTCAGGAATATCTTTTCTAATTTGCTTTTCATTGATCTTATCAATAATATTCATAAGTATTCTCCTTCCTTGTTTCAACTCACTGATCATAAAACTTGTTCATCGGATCACTGACGAATTAAATTATATCATATTTTTTATTGTTGTGCAACATTTTTTGTGTTTCTATACTTTTAGATGCGTTACCATATAGCTTATTTTTTTATTTTTCTAGGAGTATTTAATGAATGTAACATTCCTTGGTTAATTTCATTTTTTGTTGGAAGAGATGAAGAATCATAATTATTTAAGTAACTCTTAACTCTATTTAATATTTCTATTTGTTTTTGTTTTGTATTTGAACTAGTTATCTGTTCACTTTGTGCCTTCTTATCTTTATTATCTGTAGGGTACCATTTGTGTCCTATTTGTTCTAATTTTTCGATTTGTTCTTCTGTAATCTTAGATTTAGATTTTCCTTGATATGCTTGACGATGAGTGGATATCCAAGTTCCTAAAGCTATCCCTTTTTCATCATAATCTATCCCATTTGTTGTTCTAAATGTTTGTGGAATTTCCAAATTTCCATAATGCTCATAATATAGCTTAGCTAGATTATATTTTTTATTCCAAACTTCACTTCTGATTTCAAATATCATTCCTATTTGTTCTAACTTTTTAGTCTGTTCTTCTGTAATCTTATATCCAGACTGTCCTTGATATGCCTGACGTTGAGTAGATATCCAATTTCCTAAAGCTATCCCTTTTTCATCATAATCTATTCCGTTTGTTGTTCTAAATGTTTGTGGAATTTCCAAATTTCCATAATGTTCATAATATATCTTAGCTAAATTGTATTTTTTATTCCAAACTTCACTTCTGATTTCAAATCTCATTCCTATTTGTTCTAACTTTTTAGTCTGTTCTTCTGTAATCTTATATCCAGACTGTCCTTGATATGCCTGACGTTGAGTAGATATCCAATTTCCTAAAGCTATCCCTTTTTCATCATAATCTATTCCGTTTGTTGTTTTAAATTTCACTGGAACTTCTAAATTTCCATAATGTTCATAATATATCTTAGCCAAATTGTATTTTTTATTCCAAACTCCACGTCTATCATAAGTTTCAAATCTCATTCCTATTTGTTCTAACTTTTTGATTTGTTCTTCTGTAATTTTGTTAGTTCCTTTTCCTTGATATGCTTGGCGTTGGGTGTCTGTCCATTTTCCTAAAGCTATTCCATTTTCATCATATTCTATTCCGTTTGTTGTTTTAAATTTCACTGGAACTTCTAAATTTCCATAATGTTCATAATATATCTTAGCCAAATTGTATTTTTTATTCCAAACTCCACGTCTATCATAAGTTTCAAATCTCATTCCTATTTGTTCTAACTTTTTGATTTGTTCTTCTGTAATTTGGTTAGTCCCTTTTCCTTGATATGCTTGACGTTGAGTACCTATCCATCTTCCTAAGGCTATCCCATTTTCATCATATTCTATCCCATTTGTTGTTCTAAATTTTACTGAAATTTCTAAATTTCCATAGTGTTTGTAATATACCTTAGCTAGTTCATACTTATTATCCCAAGTCATGCTTAATCTATCATTCATGTATTTTAATGTACTAAATAAATCTTCATTTATCATGTCTATATCAAATGAAGTATCATTTAGATGAATGATTCTTTTTTTCTTTTTTGTATTTCCTTTGCTTTGAATATCTTTTACTCTATCTTTCAAATTGTTTTCTAATTGTTTTATATAACCTATATTATTTGCTAAATCTATGATAGTAGGAGCGAGTAATTTTTCAATCATTTCTTCTTTAGAATATATGTCTTTTATTTTTATTTCTTTGTTATTACATAATTCAACTAGATCTTCTTTAGAGTTTAAATACAATCTATCATATTCTTTTTTGTTTCGCCCTTTTATTGCCAAACCTCTTCCTAATTGTTCAAAATAAACTATATCTGATTGTGTTTGCCTTCCCATAATTACACCATCAATTCCTGGAGCATGAACACCTTCATTATATTGATTTATAGCAAACATTATTCTAAGTTTCTTATTAGTTTTATTTCCCTCTAAATCTTCATCATTATAAAAGGCAAATCTATTTTTCTTACCCAAATCACCCATCTTGCTTGTGGATACATAAAATTCATAATCTTCATTTTTTAATCCCATTTCTTTTATCCATAGCTGTGTTTCCTGTATTATTGTTTCTATATCATTTTTTCCATCTTCTGTATTTGGAGGACAAAAATATATGTATTTTCCATCTAGTTTTATATTTTTCTTAAAAATATCTTTAACGGTTGGTGCTTCATGTAATCTCCTTTTTATATCTTTTAACATAGGTACTAATTCTTTATAATCTTTAGAATTATGATCTAATTTTGATAATCTTTCCTCTAAATAATCAGCTGTTTTATCCAAATAAACGTAACCACTCTTGTAGATAGGCTTGGGTAAAACTCCATCTATAATTGCATCACATAAATCATATCTACTTACAACAGAATTAGAAAATAACTCATTATTATCAGGATTAACCATATCTCTTTCATATAAGGTTCCTCTGTCTCTTACTGTATAAGCAGACATTCCTAAAATTTTGGTATTTTCATGACTTTCGACAATGGTTTTTATTCTTTGTCCCCAAACTGGTGCTCCTATATGATGAAATTCATCCACTATTAACATATCCATATCCAATGTAGTAAGTTCTTCCTCTGACATATTTATTAAGCTTTGATATGTTTTAAATTCTAAATTCGGAAAATCTTTTTCTAAGTTTAAATTATCATTTTCATTTATTATTTCTTTTAAATGTTCAATAATTGAGTTTGATGGTACTATATATACTATTTTTTTATCCTTATTATCATAGGCTAGTTGTAAAGCATTAAAGCTTTTTCCTGTTCCTGTTGCATGAATAATCGATACTATATCTTTATCTGAAAATCCTTTTTTGATTTTTTCATAACTTTCAACGTTATGATCATATAATCCAACTTTCGTATACTTATTCATAATTATCATCCTCTAATTTTTTGATGTCAATAAATTCTCTATTAGATATGAATTGTTTTGTTATGGCAACTTGATCTCCTTTTAATATTTTTGCATTATTTTCATCTTGTTCCTCTTCTATATTTAATATTCCTGAACTTGTTTTTATTTTAAAGCCTATTTTATTACTATAGATTATATCTTGATTTTGTTCTGTAGGAATATAAACCTCTTCTATTATTCCTTTTATTTTTTTCATAAGGCCTCCTATTACTTATGTTTACACAAAACAATTACATTTTTGTCATTAAATTAACGGTTATGTTTCTTAACCTTTACTTGTTGTTTATTATTCTCATAATTTGTGATAAGTTCATTTATATTTGTTTCTACATTACCACATAATAGACTCTTTACTGGAGTATAGTCGTGGATATATACTTGTTCTTCTTCACCTATTTGATTAACACTAATCCTATAATCTGTTTCTTTGTAATTACAATCATAAGTCTTTAAGTCTAAATATATTTTTTGAAAATTAGTTGTTAAAATTTCATGATCATCTTCATCGTTATATTTTTCTGCTAAAAAGTATGTTTTGTTATTATTTTCATCCTTACTACAAACCAAATATAAGTTATTTATATCTAAATAATCTTCTTGACCATCAAAGTAACCATATATTATTGGATTTTGCATTTCTAATTTTTTTGATATTTTCTTTATAATCCTATTTTTAAATGTAATTTGTTTATTATAAGTACTATTACAGTTTAACGCATAGTTCTTACATAGATAGTCAATAAATTGATATAATTTATTGCTTACTTTTGAACAATTGCCTTTAATATATGTATCTAGATAAATGTCAGTTATTTTTTCTATTTGTTCATCGTCTAAAGTTGTCATATCTCGTTTATTTATTTCAAGTATTTCATTTACATTGGTAAATTCCTTATTTTGATCTATTAGTAACTCTGCAAAAGCTTTGTAATTTTTATTAACAAAGATCTTAACTAAATCGGATGCAGAAACATTTAATATTTTTCTCATAATATTTAGATTTGATATTTCTGTTTTGTATGATGTAGTTGGGTATCCAAATATATAACTATTTAGCCATTCTGTAAATGCTTCTGTTTGATATGATAAGTTTTTTTCATTACAATTATAATGTTTTATTACTCTTTTGCCATCTATTTCTTGATCTAAGTTATTAAGAAGATGAAGTATTTCATGATTGAATACTACATTATTTTCACTTTCTAAAGTAATAAAATCCTTACGACAGTTAAATAAACCTGAAACATTTTCTTTTTCTATTCCTTGTCTGATTATTTTTAAATTCTTGCAGTTGTAGTTAAAGCATCTTAAATCAATATAGGGTACTTTTTTTTCTAGTTCTTTTACGACATCAATAATTCTATCTTTATCGCTTTTGCTTAAATTTTTATTATTTTTAATTGTATTTTTGACATCAGAAAATTTTACTTGTTGACCTAAATATTTATCTATCTTTATATCATCATCAAGTAATATATAGTTGTCATCTATATTAAATTCTATTCCTAGTTTATTATCACAATCTATTTTTCTTGTTCCTAGTAAGACAGCACTTCCGATAGTTACTCCTAAAATAAATGAATAGGCATTTCTTTTTAATTCTTTTTTTTCCATCTTACAACCTACCTCTTTTTCTTAGCTCGTATATTATATCATAATTAGAAACAAAAGAAAAGAAGATTAATTAAAATCTTCTTAGTATGAGAGTATGAGTTTTTTTATTTCTCTAGGAGTTAACACCTTCCCTTCACTTACTATTTTTTCATTTATTACTAGAGCTGGAAAATCATTTATTCCAAACTTTTTATCTTTTTCTTTTATTTCGGTAACTTTTACCTCCTCTTCTATTTCTTCTGTAGCACGAAATAGCATCTTTTTTAACTTCATTCCATTACTACAATTTGTTCCTATTATCTTTATCTCGATAATATCATCTCCTTTCATGATATTATCATAACAAACTTTTGTGTAGAAATTATGAAGATTTTGTGGGAAAATATGTTATTTTAAAAAAATGGAAGATTATCTCTTCCATTCCCAATTCTTAATATATGGCATGTCTTCCCCGAATTCTTTAATGTATCTTTTGTGCCTTAGTAACATATCATTACACCAATCTATTAAAGCTTTAGATGACTTTTTATATCTAGGTATTTCTTTTAATGCACTGATGACTAGATGGAATCTATCAATTTCATTTTGTACTCTAATATCAAAGGCAGTAGTGATTGTTCCCTCTTCTTTGTAACCATGAACATGGATATTTCTGTTATCTCTTTTATAAGTTAGTTGATGAATTAATGATGGATAACCATGAAAATTAAAGATTATTGGTTTATCTTTTGTAAAGATTTTGTTGTATTCTTCTCTTGACATACCGTGTGGATGCTCTTCCTTGGTTTGTAATCTCATTAAGTCAACAACGTTAACAACTCTTATTTTGATTCCTTTTACTGATGTTCTTAAAATATCAACTGCGGCGATAACTTCAAGCGTTGGCGTTTCTCCGGCACAAGCTAGAATAACATCAGGATCTCCATCATCGTTTGAAGCAAAGTCCCAAACACCTATACCTTTTTTACAATGAACTTTTGCTTCTTCTTTAGTTAGCCATTGTAATCTTGGGTGTTTACTAGCAATAATTACATTAATATGATTTTTAGTTTTTATACAATGATCAAAGCATGAAAGTAGGCAATTTGTGTCTGGTGGTAGATACATTCTGACGATATCAGCTTTTTTCGTAACTATATGATTTAAAAAGCCTGGATCTTGATGAGTGTATCCATTATGATCTTGCTGGAAAACGTGCGATACTAGTAAAAGGTTAAGTGAGGCTATTGGTGCTCTCCAAGGTATTTGCTTAGTAACTTTTAACCATTTGGCATGTTGACTTACCATTGAATCAATTATTCTTACAAAAGCTTCATAACTATGAATGAATCCATATCTTCCGGTTAATAAATATCCTTCTAACATTCCTTCACATACGTGTTCAGATAAGTATGAATCCATGACTCTTCCTGTTGGTGATAGATATTCATCACTTTTTAATATTTTTGAATTCCAAGTTCTACTTTCTTTTTCAAAAACATAATTGAACCTATTAGATAAAGCTTCATCTGGCCCAAAGATTCTGAAGTTTTTATTTTTTGCATTTAGAACAAATAAATCTCTTATATATTTACCTAAATCCATTGTATCTTGATTTAAAATAGTTCCTGGTTTTGGGATATCAATAGCATAATCTTCCCAATTTGGAGTAATTATTTCTTTTAACAAATGACCTCCATTAGCATACAAAGATGCACCCATACATTTAGATGGAGATGGAATTATTTCTCTTAATTCTTTAATTAATCTACCTTTACTATCAAATAGTTCTTCTGGGTGATAACTTTTTAACCATTTTTCTAGTAAAGCAATATTATCAATATGTTCATTGTCTATTGCGATTGGTATTTGATGAGATCTAAAACTACCTTCTATTAGTTTCCTTTCAACTTGTTTAGGACCAGTCCAACCTTTTGGTGTTGTCAAAATTATCATTGGATATTTGGACTCTCTTCCGCTTTTTACTTTGGCAATATCTCTTAAAACAAGTTCTAGTGTTCTAGCCATTTCTTCATGCATTTTTAATGGTTCACTACCTGATACATGATAAACTTTGTAGCCGCATCCACTAAAGAAATTATTTATTTCATCATTAGTCATTCTACCAAAGATTGTAGGATTAGCAATCTTATAGCCATTTCTATGTAGGATTGGTAAAACTACACCATCAGTTTTTGGATTTATAAATTTATTAAGATGCCAGCTAGTTGCGAGTGGTCCAGTTTCAGCTTCTCCATCCCCTACTACACAAGCTGCGATTAAATCAGGATTATCTAATACTGCACCATATGCATGAGCAAGACTATATCCAAGCTCTCCACCTTCATGAATTGAACCTGGTGTTTCTGGTGCTACATGTGAAGAAATACCACCTGGGAAACTAAATTGTTTGAATAACTTCTTCATACCTTCTTCATCTTCAGTTATATCTTTATAAAATTTGGTATATACTCCTTCTAGGTAGTTATTCGCAACCATAGCCTCTCCACCATGTCCTGGGCCTGATATATAAATCATTTTTAAATCATACTTTTTAATAACACGATTTAAATGAACATAAATAAAGTTTTGTCCTGGTGCAGTTCCCCAATGACCAACGATATTATTTTTTATGTCATTAATACTTAATTTTCTTCGAAGTAATGGATTATCAAGTAAATATAATTGTCCAACTGATAAATAGTTGGCAGCATTCCAATATCTATTTATTTTATCTAATTCTTCTTTTGTCAATGTCTTCATATTATCCCTCTATTCTTAGTTTATTATATCATTAAATATAACTTAAAACCATTACTATGATTATTATTTACAAATTTACTGTAAATTAAAACATCAAACTTTGAGTTAAGTCTGATGTTTTTATTTAACTTTCTACTTTTATATTTTTCAATAAGTAGTTATCATTTTCTTTTTCAAAAGTGAATGTTGTCTTTTTAATATCATCTTTATTATCTTCATATTCATTTAGTGATGTGAGTACTTCGTTGCTTCTTTCTTTAGCATCATTCCATGAATCATAATATTTATCTTCTTTTGCACAGGTATCTACACAGTAATTATTATAAAGAATATTAACTGTAATTTTATAAACATTATCAAGTTTGTTACTATCTACGTAAAATGTTTTTATATTCATTTTTTCTTGTCCATGTTCATGATTTGTATCAATAGTATAAGTTCCATTATTTAAAACATATAAATCCCCATCTTTTAAATTACAGGTTATACTTTCATAAATAACATTAAAGTCTTTGGTAAAATAATTGTGTAATATTTCATCTATATCTTGTGTTTTGTAATAATTTTTAGTGTTTTCATATTTTGTTAGTAAATAAATTCCAAATTTTAATTTCTGCTGATTATCTAGTTTTTTATAATCTGTTATTGGATAATTCATACTTAAAACTTCATTATAATCATCTATTTTTTCTAATAAATCCTTTACTTCACTATAATATAGTTCTTCTCTTTCCTCTTTTGTTTCATTTTTGTCTTTATTTTTCATAATTTCATCATATTTTGTGTATCCAATATAAGACATTAAACCTAAAACAACAATAATTAAAACAACAATAGCAAATGTTTTTCCAGGTTGCTTCTTTTCCTTATAGATTACTTTTATTTTTTCTTCTTCCATAATGCTCTCCTATTCTACTTATAAAATAGCATATCAATGTCTTTTAATAAATAAAAACAAAAAATAAGTTATCTTATTTGACAACTTATTTACATTCTATCTACATGAAGATCTACTTTTTTCTTCTATTTTAGAATTGTTAATTTCTATAATTCTTTCTTTAGCTGTTTTTTGCATTAATTGTAATTTTTTAGCCATTTGTTCTAATTCTTTTTTTGTTAGAAAGGATCTATATTTATTTTTAATAATCTGTCTAAATTTTTCTATTTGATTAAGAGCTTCTTTTAGACTTTCACCATCGTCATCGTCATCATTTAGTAATAAATCTGGAAGAGTACGCATTAATTTTTCATATTTTTTTGTAGCTTGTTGTTGAGCTAGTGGGTATGCTAATTCTTTTTGGTAGATAAAAATATTCTTTACAGGTTCTTCTTTGATTTTGTAGGTTTTATTCTTAACTCCAAATGGGAAATTAATTAAGTCATTAATATCATTATCAAAATATAAGTTTTGTTCGATTCTTATTACTTTATACATTAGATATTCTCCCTTTTCTCTAATAAATCTGGTCTTAATTCTTTTGTTCTTTTAAGACTTTCTTGATATCTATATTCATCTATTTTTTTATGATCTCCTGATATTAAAACTTCTGGTACTTCCATTCCCCTGAAATTACGTGGTTTAGTATAAGTTGGATAATCGAGTAAGTAGTTTTCGTTGAAGGAATCTTCAATGTGAGATTGTTCATTAATAACTCCTGGAATGAGTCTTGTAATTGAATCTGTTAATACCATTGCAGGAATTTCGCCTCCAGTTAATACATAATCTCCTATACTTATTTCTAGATCTGCTAGCGCTCTAATTCTCTCATCAAAGCCTTCATAATGTCCGCAAATAATTATTAGGTGTTTCTTTTTTGATAAGTCATAGGCTATTTTTTGTTTATATGGAACACCTGATGGAGTAAGTAAGATAACAAATGAATCATCATCTTTTAAAGATTCAACACAATCATAAATTGGTTGAGCCATTAAAACCATACCTGCTCCTCCTCCGTAGGGTGTATCATCTACTTTATTATGAGGATCATCAGTGTAATCTCTAAAATTATGGAGTTTAATATCTACCAATTTGTTTTCGATTGCTCTTTTTATGATTGAGGAAGAAAACACTCCTTCAAACATATTAGGAAAAAGGGTTAGAATATCAATTTTCATCTACATCATCCCATCTATTAGTTCTACTTCAACTTTTTTATCCTTTTTAGATATGTTCTTTACCATTGGTGATGAAAGTGGAATTAACACCTCATGTTCAAATTCAACTCTCATGATTTTGTTAGTAGGACTAGCTTTAAATATTTCTTTAATTATACCACAATTTTTATTTTTATCAATTACCCTATATGTCATAAGTTCACTATCTAGAATTTCTTGATCGTTTAAATTAAGTTCTTCTTCAAGCTTATAAACTTTCTTTTTGAGAAGATATAATACTTCATTTATATCTTTAAAGTCATTTAAAGTTACCATATCATAATTTTTATGTTTTCTATATGATTTTATTAAATACTTTTCATCATCTATTATAAGATATGTTCCAACTTTAAAAGCTTTATCTTTATATTCAAAGTCACTTATTATTCTTAATTCACCTTTTATTCCATGAGTACTTACTATTTTGCCAAGATATACTTTGTTATTCATCTGAACTCCCCACCTTACTATCTAATTCATATAATAGAATACTTGTCGCAACTCCTACATTCAAACTTTCTACTAAGTTGTTTGTTTTTATATAGATATTCTCATCTTTAAGACTTTTTATATTACTACTAACACCATTTCCTT
Source organism: uncultured Mycoplasmatota bacterium (assembly GCA_900547465.1). Classification (GTDB taxonomy): domain Bacteria; phylum Bacillota_I; class Bacilli_A; order RF39; family UBA660; genus UMGS995. The sequence goes on from URHJ01000024.1 coordinate 12,286, forward strand.
CATTACCCATTACTAAGACTAATTTTTCTGCAACATTCATTTTATTAATTTCTTTTCCCTCTTCTACATTTGTTACATATATGGAGTATTGTTCTTCTTTTAATTTCTTTAATTCTTTTTCTAAGTCACATCTAATAACATTAGTATAAAATAATAGTCCTTGTGTTGATCTTAATACTTTAGGATTATATAGATCAACTGTATTCTCTGATAATAAAATTGTCTTTATATTAAAGGCTACTGCACTTCTTATAATTGTTCCTAAATTGCCTGGATCTTGAATATCATCTAAGGCCAAAATAATATTTCCTTTTACTTTATTGTTATCGTTAATCTTACAGACACCAATCATTTCGGGAGGAGTATCTAGGTTTGATAGTTTTTTCATTATTTCATAGGTGACATAAAGTATCTCTTTATTTGTCTCTAGTTCTTTATCTTCAGTTAAAATTACTTTTACCAAAGAATTTGATTTTTCTGCTTCTTTAATTAAGTGTTCGCCTTCAACTAAAAATAATTTTTCTAGATCTCTATACTTTTTCTTTTTTAATTTAAGATATTTTTTTATTTCTTTATTTTCTAAACTTGTTATCATATCAAAAATCCTTCATTTCTTTTCTATATTTTTTATAGTCTTTACAATTTTCTTCTACTAAAGCCCAAAATGCTTTAGAATGATTTGCTTCTATTAAATGCGATAGTTCATGAACAATTACATAATCTAAGTATTTTAAGTCTCTTTTTATTAGTTCTAAGTTAAGAGTTACTGTTTTAGTTTTTATATTACATACTCCCCATCTAGTTGTCATTTTTCTGATTCTTAGATCTGGATATGGAATTTTTTCACTATATCTATTATAGATATTATCTAAATGTTCTTTAAAAATTACTTTAGCTTGTTTTTTATACCATTTATCTATATCTAGTTTTTTATTTAAAAAGACTTTCTTAGTACCAAATGAAATATCACAATAATCTACGTAAACAATATCATATTGTACGCCTAGATAATTAAAACCTTCGTTACTTTCTATCTTTTTTTTTGCTTGGTCAACCATTCTACAAACTGATTTATAGTTTTCAGCTAATATTTTTTCTATTTCTTTTTCTCTAGTAAAGTAATTTGTTGTGACAGAAATAACTAAATCTTTGTTAACTCTTATGTATGTATTTCTATTAGATTTCTTCTTTTCAATGTTTACATTGTACACCTCATCATTATATTCAAATGTCATTATATCACCACGTATCTATCTTCGCCTTGCGACCTGTTGACCTTCAACAATTAACTCATTACTAGCTTTATTATGATGTTTATCTTTATAGTTTGGATTTCTAATTATATTATTTATTTCACCCTCTTCACTAACTGGAATATAACTATGGATAAACTCGGGCAATAATCTTCTAATTCCCATTTCATCCTGTCTGTAAATTGGTTGCTTTTCATCTTCTGATGTTGCCTCACTCAAAAATTCTTTTGGTATTTTGACAAGAAAGGCTCCTTGACTTGTTTTATAAGAATATGCCCCTTTTAGTTGACCAATAAAGACTGTAAAATTTCCAACAAAAGAAACTGTTTTTTCTATATTTGTATATGTAGTTTGAACTCCTTGCATAGCGTCCTGATTATTTATCAATCCTTCATTAAAGACTGTATCAATAAAATTTTGATCAGCATTAGAATAACCTGTAAAATGCAATCCCACTTCGTAATTATCAATATCTTTATAAACTTCTTCTAGCTCTTTTCCAACTTCATATTTAATATTACCATAACTATCATAGTCTTCAGCTAATTCTTTTATAAATGCTTCTTTTTTTCCGTATTTAATATTTTCTACTAGTTTGTAAGTTTTCTTTGGATTTAAAATATTTCGTATATCTAATTTCATTATATCACCACTACTATTATACTAAAAATATCATTTCTTTAAAAGTAGAACCTAATCTTTTTTTATCTCATAAATTACTATAGGTGATAATATGTATTACAATAAGGAAGATTTCTCTATGTATTATGAAAAGTATGGAAATGGTAATAAAACTATTGTTATTTTACCGGGTTGGGGAGAAACTAGAGCTACTTTTTATCATATAATTAATTATTTTTCTGAGAAATATACTATTTATATAATGGATTTCCCTGGATTTGGAAAAAGTATCTTTCCTGATAGAGATTTATCAATTTATGATTACGCTAATCTAATCAGAGATTTTATAGAAGATGAAAAAATTACCAATCCTATTTTACTTGCCCACTCATTTGGTGGAAGAATTGCGACTTTAATTACTGGATATTATAAGGATAAGGTTGAAAAATTGATACTTATAGATTCTGCAGGAATAAAACCAAGAAAGGGAATATTAAAGTTATTAAAGCAAACTATATATAAATTCTTAAAGAAATGTTCCATTCTTATTCCAAGAAAAAAAAGAAGTCTCTATTTAAAGAGACTAATCTATATATTTGGTTCTAGTGACTGTAAAAAATTAAATAAGAATATGTATAGTAGTTTTATCAAAGTTGTGAATGAAGATTTGAAATGTTACTATTCATATATATCAACAAAGACTTTACTAATCTGGGGTAAAAAGGATAAATCAACACCTGTTAGAGATGCTAAATACATGAAGAGGCATATTAAAGATTCTACGCTATTTATTTATCCAAAAGCAGGCCATTTTTCATATTTAGAATATATAGAGGTAACAAATCAAATTATAGAAGAATTTTTAGAGAACTGAGTGTTCTCTTTTTATTAAGTAGTAAGGTAGTTTTGATTATAACCGTTATTACAAATAGCATTGCAGGCAGTTACTTCTGAATCATTAGTACATACAGACAAACAACAACCCTTTCTGGCAGCAACGAATTTATTACCTAATTGAGAGGTAATGCTTGTAGTACCCGAAAGATTATATCGGAAAGACACATAATCATTGCCATTTGCATCTACTGATATGGCATGAATTGTTTCCTGTCCATGACATGATCCCCATGAACTACCTGGAATTTCATAATTATGACATTGATAGAAATATCTGACATGTCTTAACCTTTTGTTTTTATGTTCCAACTTGTCTACTTTTTATTGCAAAGTGTCAATAGCTCCTTGAGCATTGTTGGAACTAATTCCTGTTGTTGAATTGTTGTAAGAAACATTACTAGCGCTAACTGTAGCAGCGTAAACTCCTCCTCCAGCTATGATACCTCCTACAGCTAGGCCTGTAGCAAAATTTTTCAGTTTTCTTTCATTACTTTCTTTCATAAATAACGCCTACTTTTAAATGATAGCGCAACTTTGGAAAATATCATCATACCCACTAACACATTTGTCAACACAAGTTCCGGATGTTGCATTACATTGTGCTCTTGCTTTGCAGCATGTATTTACTGCACTAGCAAATCCTGACTTGGCTATATTTGCTGTAGTTATATCTTGTGTAGCATAATAATATATCTTGTAGTAATTATCAATGGAAAACACTCCATCAAATTCTTTTTTTCCTTTTGAAAAAATACTTCCTTGAATATTTGTTTTGTGACAAAGAGTATAGTAATGAAGATATTTTAATGTATCATTTGTACTTTTTAGGCTTTTTGATGTTTGATATAAACTATTTACGGCTCCTTGAGCATTAGTTGCATTAAGTCCTGATGAAGAGTTGGAATATGAAACATTACCTGCACTTACAGTGGAAGCATAAACCCCGCTTCCAACAAGAATACTTCCTACTGCCATTCCTGCTACCAAAGATTTTAAATCTGTACCTATCTTTTATATTTATTACTAATAAGATTATAATTTAATTTCAGACTTATGTCAATTGTAGAGTTCTATATAATAAAAAAGTTTCTATCCAATGAACTGAAACTTTTTACATTTAATTAAAAATTATTAAAAACTGTTGTCATAATAACTGTCATATCCTCCACTACACTTTGTATAACATGTTCCAGAAGTGGCTCTACACTTTTTTTGACAGCAAGTGCTAACTTTATTTGAACAATTTGAACCAGTAAGGGAAGTCGAAGTTCCTTTTAAATTATAAATTATTCTGGCATAATTGAAACAAGAAAACACTGAAACTACATCTTTTAAACCACAAGAACCGAAATTTATACCATTTACAGTATTGGTATGACATTCATTATAATATTTAAAATAAGTTAATTCATTATTTGTTGCTGATGCTGTACTTACTTTAGAATTTAGTGAATTCACAGCACTTTGTATATTATCTGCAGCTAGACCTGAAGATGAATTATTATAGGAAACGTTGGCTGCACTTACAGTTGCTGCATATACTCCTCCTCCAGCTAAAATGCCTCCAACTGCCAATCCTGCAGCAAAATTTTTTAATCTTTTTTCATTACTTTCTTTCATTTTGTTACACCTACTTTAATTATTTTAAACGCAGTTTCTATAGTAACCATCATACCCTGAATAGCATTTTGTATAGCATGTTCCAGAGGTGGCGTTACAATGATTAGCGTTACTACAACATCTTTTTGCAGCATTGCTGCAATTACTTCCGGCCAATGAAGTTGCATGCAAACCTTTTAAGTTATTGTATACCAGTGCATATTCATCACAAGAAAATACCGTTCTGAGCGTTTGATGATATTTTGGAAAGTCACTGCCTTGAACGTCATTTACATGACACTCATTATAATATTTAAAATATTTTAATTCAGTGTTTGAATCTGATAATTTTTTAGAAGTTCGGTATAAAGAATCCAATGACGATTGCACATTAGTAGTTGAATTAGAAAAAGTAACTTCTTTAGCACTTATAGTAGAAGCATATACTCCTCCTCCAATTAGGACACTACCAACTGCCATTCCTGCAATAAATGATTTTAAATCTTTACTATTTTTATCTTTCATCTGCAACACCTATCTTTTATATTTTGCTAATAAAATTATAATTAAAATTTGATTGTATGTCAACTGCTTTATTAGCTGTTCATTGCTTGATCTGTAGCGTTACAATTGATGTGACACCACCTATATAGAAAAAAAGCAATAAATCCGATAAAATATTAATTAAAAAGAAAAAACTCTATCGAAAGGACTTATTGCTTATGACAAGTATATCACAAACTCAACGCTATATACCACATGAATTAAATACAAAATATTATGCTACTAAATTATATAGAAATGGTTATCCAATTTCTTTTGTATGTAGAAGATATAAAATTTCAAAATCTTCTTTAATGAGATGGAATAAAAAATTTGATGGTACTAAAGAGTCTCTAATTGATAAATCTCATAAACCTCTTTCTCCTCATCCTAATGCTCATACTGATGAAGAAATAAAATGGATCAAAGATTTTATTAGAAGAAATCCTCATATTTCAATGTCTGAATTATATGGCAAATTAAGGACAGAAAAAGGTTATTCAAGAACTGCTCCCTCATTATTTAGAATTCTTAGAAAAATGGGCTTTTATGTAAATAAAGAGAAACATAAAAAATACATTCCTAAAAAATATGACACTCCCTCTGATATAGGTATTAAATGGCAAATGGATGTTAAATATATACCCAAAGAATGTTATTCTGGTACTACTCCTGATAGATTTTATCAATACACCATAATTGATGAAGCTTCTCGTGAAAGATTTATTTATCCTTACAAAGAACAATCTTCCTTTTCAACTATAGATTTTGTAAAACGAGCTATTCTTTACTTTGGATATCAACCTAAAACTATTCAAACTGACAATGGTCAAGAATTTACTTATACCATGAAAACCAACAGAATACATCCACTAGATACATTACTTAATGAATTAAATATCACACACAAACTTATAAGGCCTAGAACTCCTAGGCATAATGGCAAAGTTGAAAGAAGTCATAGAGATGATCAAAATAGGTTTTATAATTATTTAAAATTTTATTCTTATGAGGATTTAAAATATCAGATGAAAAACTATTTAAATAGATCTAATAATATTCCCATGCAAGTATTAGGATGGATTTCTCTTATTGAAAAAAGAAACAAAATAAATGAAGCTAAAACTATCGTTTAGCTTCATGAATTAATATTTTTTCTGATTTATTTTTTAGGTATCACATCATTGACAACTACACATTTATTAGCTGTTCATTGCTTGATCCATCTCACTAAATATAAAATTCATAACCTTATTAAAAGATGAAGAAATCATTTTTGATACAGAAAGACCTGCTTTAGATAAATTGTTGTTATAATCATTTTCCTCCTTTAAATAGTTACTTGCTTTGATGGTCTTTCCACTTTCTATATCTTTTTCAAACTTCTTAGCTGCTTCTTCTGTTAAAGTATTAGTTTTTTTATTAGAATATTCATAATAACCGAACGCTTGAGTTACGTATAATGTAGTAAATAAAATAATTAAAGTAAAAATAACTATTCTTGCAACATTTTTACCCTTCATTTTTACTAATCACCTCCAAGAATGCATCGCAAAATGCAAGAGTTGAATTGAGAACCTCGTTTGTTGTATTATCTGGCCCACCAATTTCTACTAACATTGTATGTTTTGAATTATCTTGGTTATACACACCATTTACCCCTCTACCACCCTTTTGATAAATTCCTTTAGAAAGATTGGGATACTTTTCATTTAAGATATTATTAATTCTTGTTACAAAGTCTAGATTTTCTTGATAATTAGGATTTTCAGTACCTATCAAAAAAATAGTTTTAGCATAACTTTTGTTATTAATTTCTACTGTTGTTTTATCTTTTGGTAGGGAATCTCTATGAACATCTATAAAATATTCTATTGTTGGATTATTCTTTTTTGTATCATCTATATAAATTCTACTAGCATCATAGCTCTTATAATACTTCCAATTATTATTTTTTAATTGTTCACTGATACTTCTTTCCTCTACTAATGTGCTATATCCATTTTTTATAAAAACATCTTCCATAATATAAGATGCCATCATTACTGTAGGCTTTACTTGTCCTTCTAAGAAGGTATTAGGTGCATATTCTTCTGTTTGGTGAGTATTATAAATATATATTTTAAAATCATTATTTTTCTTTATGACCTTCGTAGTCTTTTTTTTAGGAATTACTAAGTCATAATAATTTGTCATTAATAGATTAACTGGTGAATAGTCTTTTTTTATCTTTTTAACTAGTTTAAACCATCCCATTCATTTTATTTATAAAGCCAATATGCTTTTTTCCATCCCCAAAATACTTCCT
>URHJ01000025.1 GCA_900547465.1 uncultured Mycoplasmatota bacterium
GCAACTGACTCTTAATCAGTGGGTCTAGGGTTCGAATCCCTAACAGTCCACCATTGAGAAATAAAGGAATAATACAATTTTGTATTATTCTTTTTTTATATAAAAGTTGCATTTTGGTGGCATTTTAGCGAAAAGGACATTCTCTAAGGATTATCGTTTTTTTGTTAAAGTATTTAAAACTAAATTTAGTTAAACTTAGAAACTGTTGCAATTTTGTTGCAATTATAAATAAAAGAAGGATTATTTTCTTCTGATCAATTAAAAATATAATTACTTTTCAATTACACAATTTATAAATTTAGAGAAGAGTAAATCACTTGATTCATCATCTAACATTCTTTCTGGATGCCACTCAACTCCTATTTGAAAAAATGAATAAACGCCTTCAACTACTTCAATAATACCATCACTACTTTTACCTACAATTTTAAACTCTTTTGAATCCAATACTTGTTGGTGATGATATGAATTAACAAGTATTTTATCTTTACCAACTATATCTTTGAATTTAGAATTATTTAAATTTACTAAATGTTTACAATTATAATGTTTTTGAACATCTACTAAAGTGTTATTAGTATTATATAAAGCCATAGATTGCATTCCTTGGCAAATTCCTAATAATGGTATTTTATTATCAAAAGAATATTTTATTAAGTAGTCATCTAAAGTCCCTTTATTATCTCCTCCTGTTAATAATATTCCTCCACATTTTTCTAATAGATCTAAATTATTTTCATTAATAAGAACTGGTGTTGCTTCAAACTTTTTTAGAGCTTTCATATAATATAAATCTGCTTCCTTTGAATTCTCATACCTATTTAAGACTGCTACTAACTTCATAAAAATAAAAAGATAGTATAAACTACTACCTTAATTTTCCTTTCATACCCTTCATGCCTTTAATTCCACCACGTTGTGAGAATCCTTTTAAGATATTTGTATCAAAGGAATGTGTTTTACTAACTCTCTTTTTATAATCTTTAATTCCGATATTAATTAATTCATCTAATAATTCTGTATACTTAACTCCAGCTGCTTCCCATAAGTAGAATGCTAAGCTTCCTGGAATTGAATTAATTTCATTAACATAAACTTTCTTTGCTTTCTCATCTATTAGAAAATCTATTCTACAAACTCCTGCAGATCCTAAAACTTTAAATGCTTTAATGGCTATTTCTTCTACTTCTTTTCTCATTTTGTCAGATAAGTCAGCAGGAAGTTTTCTATTTGCAGAAGCCATCCCCTTAGAAGGTGTCTTCATAGGCATTTTCATACCTTTTAATTTTCCTTTTCCACCACCGATGTACTTATCAGCATATGTTAAGAATTTATTAGCAGAAATAACTTCTTCGATTTCACTAGTTTTTTGGTGTTCATAGTTTCCTACAACACTGATATTAACTTCTTTTAAATCAGTAACAACTTCTTCTACAAGAATTTTATTATCATATTGAATAGCATCGTCTATAGCTTCAACTAATTCACTTTCATCATCAACTACTTTTATTCCTACACTACTTCCAGTACAAGCAGGTTTTACAATAACTGGATATTTTAATTTATTAACCTTTTTAATTACTTCTTCACTATCATTTTTATAATCACAATCATAGAACCATACATATTTAGTCATTGGTAAATCTGAATCTTTAAATAAAGCTTTCATATAAACCTTATCTTGCCCAACAGCTGATGCGTAAACGTCTCCTCCTACAAATGGAATACCAATTGATTGTAAATATCCTTGTAATACACCATCTTCAACATTTGTTCCATGAACAATAGGGAAAGCTATATCGATATCAGTAACTATTCCTTTAGGAAACCTCTTATTTTGTAAAACATAAGAACCATTTTTATAATATAGTACTACATTCTTTCCATATTTTTTAACTAAATCTAAATCTTCATATACTTCAATATCTTTAAGCATATCTCCTGTATACCATTCTCTATCTTTTGTAATATAGATAGGAATGATATCATATTTTTCTTGATCCATTTTATTCATTGCTTGAATAGCAGAGATTATACTAACTTCATGTTCAACACTTTCTCCACCAAAAATAACACCAACTTTAATTTTCATTTTAAATTCCTCCTATTCATTATAACTATCAGGTAAATCATTTTCAAACAAAGCATATACTTCTTCATTACCAACTTGTGTCTCTATAAACTTATATGCTTCTCTTACATCATTATATACAATAATATGATCTTTATCAAAACCTTTTTTGATTAATCCTTCATAAATTGGCTTAGTATGACGTTCACCAATTAATACTGCATAGTCTGCAACTTCGGCAATCTCTGAGCCAAATTTTTTATTATATTCATCTTCCTTGTCACCAAGTTCAATCATACCTGGAGTAACAATAATCTTCTTACCTGGCATCATACCAAGAACATCAACTGCTCCTTTGGCACCAACTGGATTAGAATTGTATGCATCATCTATCATATAGAAATTACCAAGTCTTTTTAATTCTAATCTATGTTCAACTGCTCTAACACTACTAACTGCTTGTTGTAATTCTTTTACAGTTATTCCAAATTCACGTCCTAAAGCAACAGCTGCTAAAATATTATAAACATTATGCTTTCCTAATAACTTAGTTTGAAATTCATATTTTTTCTTGTCACCTTTAAATATGATATTAAATGTTGTACCTTTATTGTTACATTTTATATCAGTTGCCCTAACATCTACATCTTCTGCTTCAATACCTATCCAAACAAGTTTTACTTTGTTTTTTAGTTTATAACTAACTTGTTTTGGATCATCTCTGTTTAAAACACCTATACCATCACTCGGAAGTGATTCAATAAGTTCGAATTTTCCTTTTTGGATATTTTCTTCACTACCAAAACTTTCTAAATGAGCAGTACCAATTCTAGTTAAGATACCATACTTAGGATGAACTAGGTCACATAATCCTTTAATTTCTCCTTTTACATATGCTCCCATTTCAGCAATAAACACATCTGTAAACTTATCCATATGATTATTAACAGTCATAATAAGGCCATTGTATGTATTTAGATTTCTTGGTGTTGGTAGAGCATTATATTTTACGTTTAATATATCTGCTAAAATATTTTTACTACTTGTTTTACCATAACTACCTGTAATACCAACTATTTTTAAATTAGGCATATTTTTAAGTTTGTTTTTAGCCTTAATTTTGTAATAATTATATACTCCTCTTTCATATGGATAATTGATTATATTTGATAATAATACAACAAATCTATTTAAGAATGTAATAATAGAAATAATTAACAACATTATCCAAATCATAGAAACATTCTTATAATTAACACACAATATAACAGTAGGAATTAAGTATAATACTGTAGTAGTAAATATAAGTCTTTTTACACGTTTTGTGATTACTAATGGTTTCTTTTCTTTTTTTGAATCTTCTTCTTTTAATTTAGATAAACGATATACTTCATATGCATATAGTGCTACTAAAATGATTACTAAACCATCTAAGATATTTTCCATACCAGCAACTACAAAACTACCAATAATCGTTATGATAATTGAGCCAATTTGAATATTAAAAAATAAATCTTTATTCTTTACAATCCATTTTAAATATCTATTATTTTCATTATATAAATTCTGTTGTAACATATGTAATGATTTTTTGGAATCTAGAGCGATAACACAATAAATAAGTAGCAATAGCATTCCATAAATAATTAGCATGCTATACCCCTCCCTCTATAAATGAATTTAATATACTTAAAATTCTTCCTAGATTTTCTAAATAAGCATAGTGAGTACCAGGTAATACTATTAATGCTCCATCAAGCATTATTTTTTCTAAATCTTTGGCATCTCTAAGTGGAGCTTCAGTATCATTTTCTCCCCAAATCAAAAGAGTTGGTTCTTCTATTTGCCTAGCAAATGAAGATAAATCTTCATTTACTGTATTAACTAAGATTTGTCTCATCATTGGTGATGCAGCTTTATAGTCTCTAGAACCAATATATTTTTTCATCTTTTCTCCAATACTATCCATACCAGGTAGTGTTTTTATTTTTTTCAAAATACGAACCTTTAAAGATGGCTTTTTTTCAGTTCTAATACATGGTGCTCCAAAAAGGACTAATTTTTCTATGGCATTATTGGAAGAATATTTGATAGCAACTCTTCCTCCAAATGAATGTCCCATTACTATTGGTTTTTTAATTTTTAATTCTTTTACTAAATACTCAATTAGTAAAGCATAATCTTTGATAGACCATGGTTCTTTGGGCTCTTCACTATCACCAAAACCAGGAAAGTCTAATATTGTAATTCGGTGATTTTTTGATAATGGATCACCAAGAGGTTTCATCATTTCAATATTTTGTCCCCAACCATGGAGCAAAATAATATCACTACCCTCTCCATATTGTATGTAATTAATGTTAATATTTCTATATTTTATTTGCATTTTATCACCATTTTCATTATACCAATATAAATGAAAAAAATCACTATATAACAGTGATTTTTCTTAAAATTATACATTATTATTTGTCTTCTTTATGTATCTTTTCAATTATATCTTCTATGTGATTACCATAATCAATAGATGAGTCATATATAAATTTTAATTCTGGTGTGTGACGTATCTCTACTCTTTCAGATAATTTACCGCGAACAAAATGACTTGCTCCATTTAATGCTTCTAATGTTTCTTTCTTTTTTGATTCATCCAAAACTGTTACATATACTTTAGCAAAACTTAAATCACTAGTAATATCTACACCAGTAACTGTAACAAAGCGAATGTCTTCATCTTTGATTTCAGTCATTAAAATTTGACTAATTTCTTCCATAAAAGTATGATTAAGTCTTTCTATTTTTACATTTGCCATAATTTCGTCTCCTAATATTTCTATCTTTTTATTTCAACTAATTCATAAACTTCTATAATATCTTTTTCTTTGTAATCTTGACAATTTTCTAAAGTAATACCGCAATCCATATCTTTCTTTACTTCTTTTACTTGATCTTTTTCATGTTGTAGTGTATTAACTTTTCCATTATAAATTACTGTACCATCTCTAACAATTCTAGCATTTAGATTGTTTTTTACTACTCCAGATAGTACATGACAACCAGCAATTAATCCGACCTTAGAGAATTTAAATATTTGTCTAATTTCTAGTGTACCAACGATTCTTTCTTCATATTCAGGATCAAGCATACCTTTCATAGCATCTTCCATATCTTCAACTACTTTATAAATAATATCGTAGTATCTAACTTCTACACCGTATTCTTTGGCAATATCCATAGTTTTATTATTAGCACGTACATTGAATCCAATAATTAATGCATTTGATGCTGAAGCTAAGACAACATCACTTTCTGTTATTGCACCAACACTACTTCTAATAACATTAATTTTTACACCAGAAACGTCTATTTTTTCAAGTGAAGATTTTAATGCTTCACTACTACCATTAACGTCTGCTTTTATAATGACATTAATTTCTTTCATACCTTCTTGGATTTGTCCAAATAATTCATCTAATGTCATACCACTTCTGTTGCTATCTGCTTCCTTAGCTCTAATTTGACGTTCTTCAGCAATTTGTTTTGCTTGTTTTTCTGTTTCGAAAGCCATAAATTTATCTCCTGCTTCAGGAACGTTAGAAAGTCCAGTTATTTCAACAGGTGTTGATGGTGATGCTTCTACTATATCTTGACCTAAATCATTCTTTAATGTTCTAACTTTACCGTATGTAGTACCAACAACAATTGGATCACCAAGTCTTAGGGTACCATTTTGAATTAGTAATGTTGCAACTGAACCGATTTGTTTGTCTTTTCTAGATTCTATTACAGTACCAGTTGCATAACGATTAGGATTAGCTTTTAATTCTTGCATATCTGAAACTAGTAATATGTTAGAAAGTAATTCATCAACTCCAAGTCCAGTTAAAGCAGAGATTTTACAGACAATAGTATCTCCACCCCACTCCTCAGGAGTAAGTCCTGCTTCTACTAAAGCGGTCATAATACGTTCAATATTAGCGTTTTCTTTATCAATCTTATTGATTGCAACGATAATAGGAACATTAGCTGCTTTAGCATGATCAATTGCTTCTTTTGTTTGAGGCATAATTCCATCATCAGCAGCAACTATAATGATAACTACATCTGTAACTGATGCTCCACGTGCTCTCATTTCAGTAAATGCTTCATGTCCTGGTGTATCAATAAAAGTAATTTTTCTATTATCATATAGAACTGAATAAGCACCAATTGCTTGGGTAATTCCTCCAGCTTCTCCGCTTGCTACATTACTTTTACGTATTGTATCTAAAAGTGTTGTTTTTCCGTGATCAACATGTCCCATAATTGTAACAACTGGTGGACGATAAATTAAATCTTCTTCCTTGTCTTCTATTTCAAAGTTTTCAAAGTTAGAAATATCTTTAGTTTCTTCTCTTTTTAATACTTTGTCATAATCAAGTACTAGTACTTCTGCAGTTTCAAAATCAATACTTTGATTTAGTCCTGCCATAATTCCTAGAGCCATAACTTTTTTTACTAATTCTGCACCAGGAACATCTAATAGTGTAGCAATTTCAGCTAATGTCATTCCTTCTTTATATAAAACAACATTACTATCAACACTGTCTTCATTACTTTGTAGTTTTTCACGATGTTTGTATATTTTTTTTCTTTCTTTCATAAAGCTTTTTTTAGCATCTTTACTTTTTTGAGAACGATTTTTTACTTTTTCAAAATTTTCACTATTATCTAGGTCGATATTAGCAGCTTCTGCTAAAGCTTCTGCTTTTTCTATACTTTCAATTTCTTCTTCATATTCACTTACATCATCTGAAATATAGTCTTCTTCATCTTGTGTTTCATTGTCAAGAAGAATAATATCATCCTCAGATAATAAAGATTCTTCATCATCGTAAGATATTCCTATCTTATCACACATCTTTTTAACTTTTTCTAAATCTAATCCAACATCTAAAGCATAATCTTTTAAACTCATCATAGATAATCACCTCTCTTTTTTATTTTTCACATATTTTTTCTATTTCCTTATATAAATCTTCATCTATGGTACATTCAAGTCTTCTTTCTAAAATTTTACTTTTACGTGCTTTATTTAGTACTTCTAAATCTTTCTTTATATAGGCTCCTCTTCCATTTGCTTTACCACTTAAATCGACAATGACACCACCTTCAGGTGTTCTAACAACTCTAAGTAGGTCTTTCTTTGGCAATTTTTCTTTAGTAACTACACAACTTCTTAATGGTATTTTTTTTACTTTCATTACTTATCACCTATTTTCTTTTGTTTTACTTTAGCATTAGTACTTACATCACTAAAATTTTCCATTTTATATATTTGCATTAATAATGATTGGTTAGCAGAAAATATTGGATTTAATGATTTAGTAGAATTTTTATTTAGTTTTACCAATTTTATTAAAGTATTTTGTTGCTCTTTAGTTATTTGATAATTATTTATTTTAGGATTAGGGACTTCAATTATTGCAAAGTCACTACTTGGATATGCATCGTAATTACAGTAACCTAAAACATCAATAAGCATTGCTCTATAATCTGGAATTTGATTTCTAAGATAGTATATCTTTTTTGTATCCTGATCTAAATCAATTTTTTCAAATTTATCTACAATATCAATTCCATTATCTTTCAAGTATTTTGGTAACATTTCTTGATGAATGGGATCAATATTTCCAATTTCATCTAGTGCATAAAAATCACCAAATCTATCAACAATACCTCTATATCCTTTTTCCAATTCATTATAAGCAAACTTTTTTATTTCCATAAAATCACCTATTAATCTTCTGTTCTAAAATTAATTCCTTCTTCTCTTGCTTGTTCATAGTTTTTAATATCAATTTTATAGTGAGTTAATCTACTAGCAAGACGAGCATTTTGTCCTTTTCTACCTATTGCTAAAGAGAAGTTATCACCATCAGCAATTACCATAGCTTCTTGTTTTTTAGGATCTGTTATTGCAACTGTTAAGTTCTTAGCTGGGCTTAGAGCATTTTCAATAAAGATAGCTGGGTCTTTATCATATCTTACAACATCTATCTTTTCACCGTGCAATTCTTCTATAATACGAGCAATTCTGCTTCCTTTTTCACCAATACAAGCTCCAATTGGATCTATATTAGGATTTTCTGAATAAACTGCAACTTTACTTCTATTACCAGCATCTCTTGCTACACTATATAGTAAGACTGAACCATCTGATAATTCAGGAATTTCAAGTTCGAATAAACGTTTTACAAATCCATAGTGACTTCTAGATAGTAAAATTAACATATTTTTTCCACTATTATCTACTTTAGTAACGTAAACTTTTATTTGGCTACCCATTTCAATTTTTTCACCAGGAATAATATCTTTTTTAGGCAAAATACCATTAGTACGTCCTAAATCAATAAAATAGTTATCTGTATCTTCTAAAGCAACAGTACCAACTAACATTTCATCTTGTTTGTCACCAAACTCTTCCATAATACTATTTCTTTCTGCTTCACGCATTTTTTGAACTATAACTTGTTTAGCAGTAGCAGCTGCAACACGTCCAAAATCATGTGGAGTAACTTCAGTATCAATAGTATCACCAATATTTAGTGACTTATCTTCACGTCTAGCATCACTTAATCTGATTTCAACTTCTGGATTAAAGATATCTTCTTCTATTTCATTTCCATCTTCATCTACTTCAAAGTTATCAGAATAATCATCTGGTTTATCATCACTAACTACAGTTAAATAAGAATAAACTTTTATATCTCCTGTTTCACGATTAATTAAAACTTTAACATTTGTTTTTGAATGAAAATTTTTCTTATAAGCAGAAGTTAGAGCTAACTCCATTGCTTCATAAACAACCTCTGGATCTATTCCTTTTTCCTTTACAATATTATCAACAGCTTTTTTAAATTCTTTACCATTCATTTTCTACATCTCCTTTTTCTAAAGAATAAATATCTAACTCATCATAGTCTTTTTCAATTTCATCTGTATCATCTATAATCTTATTGATAATTCTACTAGCTTCTGTAATTTTATCTAAGTCAATAACTTCTTTGCCATCTAGAACAATATTAAAGATAGTCTTACCTTCTTCTTTTGATCTAAATGCATCATTAACATATATGCCTAAATCACTAATTTTAGAATCAACTAAAGATGCCACTATATCTTTCAAAAAAACACCTCCAATATAAAAATATATATAGAAAGGAGTGGAAAATTAATTCCACTCCTCCTTTCTGCATTAAATTATAACACAAAAGCATAAATATGCCAACCTAATAGTGTAAAAAAATATATAAAGAAGATAAAAATAATAAAGATTTCTAATTAAATATAAGTTTTTATGTTATTATAAAGATGGTGATATAAATGGAAAAATATAAAAATCAAATTGTAAATGGAATAAAGGGAACTATATTAATATGTATGTTTTTAGAAAGTGGTATAATTCAGATACTTTTTAAGAATTTACTTCATATAAAAAAGGTAACTGTTAGAGATGCTACTATATTAAATTTTTTATCGAGTCTAGTCTTTGGAATATTTCTAATTATAATTTATAGAAAAGATTTAAAGAAGGAATGGAAAATTTTTAAAAGTAAGCTTTCAGATAATTTAGATATAGGAATAAAATATTGGTTAATTGGTTTGTTCTTTATGATGAGTACAAATATATTAATTAATCTAATCTGGAAATCTGGTACCGCAACTAATGAACAAGCAGTTCAAAAAATGATTACGTCACTTCCATTTGTAATGTTATTAAGTGCTGGTATTTTAGCCCCACTAAATGAAGAGATATTATTTAGAAAATGCTTTAGAGATACTTTTAAAAATAATATTGTGTTTGCGTTAGCATCAGGAATATTCTTTGGATTTTTACATGTTTCTACTGCAACTACTCTTTCTCAATTTATTTATATAGTACCATATTCTTGCTTAGGTATAAGTTTTGCTGTTATGTATATAAAAACGAAATCAGTATTTACATCAATGATGATGCATATGGCTCATAATTCAATTTTAACTTTACTTTCTATATTATTGTAATTGTACATCATGTACAATTTTTTATTGTCAAAAAAAAGAAGAGATTATTTCTTTCTCTTCTTACCAACATCTAAACCTCTTTTTATCTTAGAATCAATATAAACACCAAATATTGCTATAAGTGCTCCAGCTCCAATAGAGATAAAATATTCCTTCCAAAAATTATTTGTTATTGTATAATTATGAAAATATAATAAATAGAACAAATAATATACAGCAAATGTAAATACATAATTCAAATATGTTAAAATCTTATGTGCGCCAAAATTAATTAAGTCGTAATAATAAATGGCTAAGTTAACAAATAAACTAACAAAATATATAATAAATGGTAGTAAAATATCAAAAAGCACTAATTTTTGATTTACTAAATCCTTTATTAACATAGAAAATGCGACTATTATTAAACAAGCAATTAATATAGATTTTAATGAATCTGAGAAGCCATATTCTTTTGTAATATAATTACTAGTAAAAATAACTACTGGAATTACAAATATAGAAAATGATAAACTAGTATTTAATAAATGAAAGTGAAAACTACTTAAGGCAATTGCTAAAATACAAATAACAGATAATAGCATCGCAAACATCCATGAATCATTATGTTCTACTTTCTTTTTTTTCTTTTTGATAGTTTTTTTTGACATAAACTTACACCTCTTCCTATCTTTTCTTATTATACTATTAATCATATCACGTTTTTTTACTTTTTTAAATAGAAAATCATAAAAACTCATGGTACAATATAATTGGTGAAGAATATGACAAGTAGAACAGAAAAAAATAAGGAAAAGCAAGAAGAAATAATTGAAGAAGAAAGAAGAGAGACAAGAAAAAAAATAGTGATATTGTGGTTAAAAATAACTTTTGCTTTAATTTTTGGTTTCTTTAGCTTTTATTTTTATACAGAATATATATCAACAAAACAAATCATTACAAAAGAACAAAGAATAAAAAATAAAAAGATTCCAGATAGTTTCAATGGAATAAAAATAATACAGTTTTCTGATTTATATTATGGTTCTACTATTGGAGAGAAAGAAATAGATAATTTAATTAAAGAAATAAACATGAGAAAACCTGATATTGTCATATTTACTGGAAATATTATAAGTACTAAGGAGAAATTAAATACTAAAGAAAAAGAAAAATTAATTAAAAAGTTAGATAGTATAAATGCTAATATAGGAAAGTATGCTGTTACAGGAAAAAATGATGATAAAGATACTTTTACTACAATTATGAATCAAAGTAATTTTACTATTTTAGATAATCAATACGACTTAGTTTATAGTAGTGATAATAACCCTATTCTATTAGTTGGGTTATCTAGTTTAGTAAAAAAAGAACGAAATATAGAAAATGCATATAAATACTTTAAAGAGGAAACCCATAATAGTGATATCTATACAATTAGTATTATGAGTGAGACTGATGATATAGATGAAATTTTGGCTGGTTATAAAACTGATTTAATTTTAGCTGGTAATTCATTAAATGGAGAAATTAGATTTCCATTAATTGGTGGAGTTATAAAACAAGAAGGATCAGACATTTATAAAAATCCTTACTATAGAGTAAATGATACTGATATATATGTATCAAGTGGTATAGGAACAATAACTTCTGGAGTTAGATTGTTTAATCATCCAAGTATTAATTTATTTAGACTTACAAATAAGGACTAGTTCCTTATTTTTTGGCATATATAGGAATATTACCTATTTTTTCTTTATTTAGCAGAATATCAATAACCCCTACTTGCTCATTTGATTTATAGTTTTTGGTTTTAGTAATCTTAACAACTGTTTTTATATTGTTTACTTCTTCTTCTGTTAACGGATAATAAAATGATTTTTTTATATATAAGTTTCCATCAAAGAAACTTTTGTCGATAGAAAAGTGTTTCTTATTAATAACTTCATATTTTTTGTATTTAGAATAAATATGTTCATATAACTTTTCATGAGTATTATATGGATCACCATCATATAGACTAACGGCAGTTAATCGCAATCCATTTTTTTTGGCAGTTGTTACAAGAGTTTTTCCTGCACTTGGCGTATATCCATTTTTACCACCAGTACAATATTCATAATTAGTTAGTAATTTATTACGGTTATACCATAGATAAGTTTTTCTATCTGTTTGTACAACATATTTTTTTGTACCAGTTATTTTACGATACCATTTTAGATTTTTATAAGCATAACTAGAAAGAAGTGCCATATCATAGGCTGTAGAATAATTTTTTGTCTTTTCATCAAGTCCATGACTATTATTAAAAACAGTATTTTTCATTCCTATCTTTTTGGCTTTATTATTCATCATTTTTACAAAACTAGTTTCGTCTTTAGCTATGTTATTACTTATTACAACAGCTGCATCATTACCACTTCTAAGCATAAGTCCATAAAGTAAGTCTTTTAGAGTCATTTCTTCATCATATTCAAGATAAATACTAGTTCCATACATTTCTAAAATTTCTTCCCCTGCCTTATATTTTTTATTAAGTTTTCCATTTTCAAGGGCAATTGTAGCGGTCATTATTTTTGTAATAGACGCTATTAATCTTTTATCATGAGGATTATTTTCATACAAAATTCTACCACTATCTATATCCATAACAATACTTGATTTTGAAGAATCTAGTTCACTAGCAAAAACAGGAGTAGAAAAAAATATTAAGAAAAATAAAATTAGTAAAAAAAACTTTTTCAAGAACATCACCTAGAATATATATATGTCTTTGAATAAAAAAGTATAAAAAAAATTATAAAGTTTTAAACTTTATAATTTTTAGTACTAACTACAAGTAACTGTATTAGTTGCTGTTAATGTACAAGTATGAGTTGCTGTTTTATCAGTACAAGCTACATTACCATCTGTAGCGATAGTACAACTAAATTCACTATTGCTGCAAGTTGAATCAGAGCAATTGGCTTCACCGAAAACAGTTTTTGCATGACTTAGTTCTTCTGTTGCATTATTATTTTTAAAGCATTCTAAACTACTATCTTTATAAATACAAACTGATAACTCATTACCATCTAATTTAGCAAATGTATTACTTCCACTTTCTGTTATAACACCTTTATAATCAGTGGCACTACTTGTTGTTGGAGTACCAAAACTATAGTAAACAGATTTTGTAGTTGAAGTACTAGATTGTTCTGCAACAATTCTTAATGAAGTATAGAAGATTTTTCCCATAGCATCGTTATTAGCATCTTTATTCATCCATACTCTTAAACTATATGTATTAGTAGTATCACCATTTATTGTTCCAGTATCAAGTGCTCTTTCTGTTAAATCACCAATAGATGCAATTGTTTCTACTCCATTTTTTGTTAATTGATATCTAACATCTTTATCAAGCATTCTTTGTTCACCATCGGATAATGCAATATCATCTAAATAGATTGTATAATCCACGGCTGTTTTTCCTCTATTTTGTAATGTAAATGTATATTCAGTTCCTGTTTTACCTTTACCATCTGTAACTGGTACTGCTTTTTCAAGAGCAATTCCCTCACTTGTTGTATCATCAAGTGTTAATGAAAGTGAACCTGCTCTTAATACATTTGTCTTAGTATCATCTATTGTTAAATGTAACCAAGCATAACTGCTTGAAATCAATAATAATAAAGCAAATGCTAATAAAAATAACTGTTTAGTTGTTTTATCTAATTTTTTATCCTTCTTTTTATCTTTCATTTATAATGACTCCTCTCTATCTTATACATTAATTATACTAACTTTATTTTAATAAATCAATTGTATTTTTATTTTATTGTTACATTATAGAACAAATGAATGAAATAAATTCCATTCTTCTTAGTCGTTGCCTCCTAAGTTTCCTACTTCACTGATAAAATATCTTTTATTCTCCATAGGCTTAAATTCCGATAGTCGCTACCGTACTCATTTTTATTATATATTATTATTCTGGTTTTGGTAATATTTTTTTAATCCTTCAAACATAATATTTATACTTGCATTTATATCTCTATCATTTTCACATCCACATTTATCACATATCCAGTCCCTAACATTCAAGTTATTCGTTTTAATTGTTATATTGTCACAATGACTACATTTCTTACTACTTGGAAAATATGCATCTACTTGATAATAATATTTTCCTTGTATCTTTGTTTTCCATTTTATATATTCACATATCTTATTAAAACTTGCATCTAATATAGATTTTGACAGATGATGATTTCTACTCATATTTTTGACATTTAAATGCTCACTTACAATAATATCATGTTCTCTAATTAGTTTATTTACTATTTCTATAATATTATGTTTTCTACTGTTTTTTATTTTACTATATACTCTTGCTATTTTTTCTTTTGTTTTTAAGTAATTTTTACTATTTCTTATTTGTCTTGATAATTTTCTTTGTAATCTCTTTATTTGTTTTTCTCTTTTTAATAGTTCTTTTTTATTTCCAAATTTTTCTCCATCTGAGGTTACTACCAAGTCCTTTACTCCTAAATCTATTCCTACTATACTATTTGGAATCACTTTTTCTCTTTCTATTTCTTCTTCTATTATTATACTTACATAGTATTTATTAGTTGCCTCTTTCTCTATTGTTGCATTAATTATTTTTCCTTTTATTTCTCTTAAATTACGATATCCTCTTATATTAACTAATCCTATTTTTGGTAGTTTTACCTTTTTATCAATTAAATCTATTTCTATATTACTATAACTTTTACCTTTATAACCACTTCTAATACATGTTGTTCTATAACTTTGTTTACTATACCTATTTTTAAACTTTGGATACTGACTTTTAGCAAAAAAATTTTTGTAACTATCTTCTAAATTGAATATACTGCACCTTAAACTACAACTATCAACTTCTTTTAAAAAAGGATATTCATTTTCTAATTCTTTTAATGCTTTACACATATCAAAAGATTTTTGATATCCTTTTTTTCTACATTCATTTAAAAAATGATTATAAACAAATCTTACACATCCAAATGTCTTATTGATAAGAATCTTTTGATTAGTATTAGGATATAATCTAAATTTATATGCTTTATACATGTTGCCACCACCTTTATGTTTATGTCTTATTATTATACATATCAAACTAATGTTCGTCAATAGTTTTTTTAGAAAAAACGCACTTTCCTTATATATAAAAAAATCCTTACGGATCTTTTATTTATTTTAATGAATTTATTTCTTCTTCTGTTAATCCAGTTGAGGATGCAATAATAGATATATCTACTCTATTTTTTAATAAATTTTTAGCTATTTCTTTTTTACTTTCAATTTTGCCTTGAGATATTCCTTCGGCTTTGCCTTGAGAAAATCCTTCAATCCTTCCTTCAGCTTTTCCTTCAGCTTTTCCTTCGGCTTTGCCTTGAGACAGTCCATCTCTATATCCTTGATCTCTTAAGGCCCACTCTTTATCGTATGCTTCTCCTATTCCTCCTTCAAAACTTACTTCTTCTGCTTCCTTTACATATTCGTCCATTATATTCTCTCCTCCTAAGT
>URHJ01000026.1 GCA_900547465.1 uncultured Mycoplasmatota bacterium
AATTCAGAGAATTTATAAGTGCAGAAGAAGATAATAGAAAAATAGAAAATTCTATAAAAAATGAATTAAGAGAAGAAGGTCAAAAAGAGAGAAATATTGAAATAGCTAAAAATATGTTAAAAGAAGAAATAGATATTAATATTATATCTAAGTGTACTGGATTAACAGAAGATGAGGTTAATTCATTAAAGTAAGTAGTAAATCATATAAATTTTACAAGATACCAAAAAAAATATTATTCATGATATAAATATGGATATTAATTTAATATCAGATATTACGGATTTAACAGAAACAAGTAACATAAAAAAGCATCATTATTTCGATGCTTCTTTTTCTTTCAATAATTTTTTCATCTCTCTATTATATGAAAATTCATCAAATACAAGATCATATTCACCTATAAGTTCAACAACTTGACCATGGAAATTCTTATAACAATTAAACAAAGAATTAGTTGTGAAATTATCATCAATTCCGTACATATAAAAAGCATCACAACTCCTCTTTTTAGCTAACTTAATTAAATCGTAAAACATACTATAAATAGGTGAATAATTAGTAAATTGATTACTAAAAACATGACATAGAGTACTCATTTTATTTTTATAAATAAAGGAACAAGCACCACCAATCATAATAGAATGACCATATTTATATTGAAGATTTTGAACTGTTTCTAACTGCTTTTGCAATTGCTCAGTAAGACTCTCATCACCTAGAGCATTTTCTATACTTTGTGTGGTATTTTCCATAAATTTATCAATATCAAGTTCAACAACATTAACAGATATCATTTTATTCTTTTTTAAAACTTCATATATATCTTTAATATTATCTTTACATTTCAAATAATCAATCTTTGTTTTATCTAACTTCAAAACCTCTAAAAAAGTTGGTAATTCCTCAATTGATAATTCTCTGGTTTTGATACCAATACTCTCATTTCTTTTAATTATATTTTGAGCATCATCACTGAAGCTACTTAATAGTTCATCATTATTTTTACCACTTAAATCAATTTTATATAACCATCTAGGATCAGTATAAAGTATTTTATCAACAGGTAAATAACCAAGCTCTAACAAATTATCAACACATTTTTGATTATTCATACCACCTTCAACAATATTACCTAAATAGTCTCTATCTTTTAGTGATACAAACGGACTAATTCTCAAATATATTGCATTTTTCTCTTTAGCAAATTCAGTTATTCCTTTAGTAAAGGCACGCAATAATTCTAAGTCACGATAATAAATCATATATCCCCTAGGGCAATAAAAAATACGTTTTTTTAACATTTTAGTTTCAGTTGATAATAACATTGCCGCAGCTCTGATTTTACCACTTTGATCAAGACCTACAAAATAAGTATGATAACCAAAACGTCTCTTCACCTCAGCCCATTCCTTTGATTGAAAAATGTTTTTTTCTTGAACGTCATCACAAAAATCTTCAAATTCCTTCTTACTTATTTCCCTTAACTTCATTAGAAACCTCCAATTTACTCTTTCTTCTTACTAAATTTCTATAAATAGGAACAAGTTTAGTAAATACAAAATACATAAATTTATTTTGAACATAATCAAACTCACCTATAAATTCAACATAGTCCCCACCGAATTTTTTCTTAAACTCATGCAAACCCATTCTAGGATTATCTTTTCTTAAATCACCAATTGTACCAAATTGATCATAAATCTTAAGCCCCTTTTTCTTACAATATTCTAAATGATTATAATAAGTTAAGTAATTAGCATAAGTATCAGTCAATATATTATGATTACCCGCATACAAAACCCAAGCTTTATCACCATAAATAATAATCATATGTGCATTAAGAGTAATATTATTTCCATATTTTTTAGATATTTCTTTATACTTATCAATATCCTTTTTTAGTTTATTACCTCTTTCTTCTAAGCTTTTTAATTTATTTTTAGAACTTTTACTATTAGAATTAGGATCTATATTTTTAATTTCTTCATTAACTTGTTCTAAGTCACTATTAAATTTATCTAATATCTTTTTGATATCAACACTACCCAAAAATAATTCAGCCATTCCTTGTTTATGAAGCATTTTATATTGTTCTTCATAATAATCTTTTGAATATGAAACAAAATCTTTTCTGTCCTCAGTTAATGTCATTAAATGATAAAATTCATCTATGTCATTAAAATTTCCAATTCTAACATCTACGCCTAAATTTTTTGCTTTATTAATTCTTTGTTTAGTAGTTTTAGAAAAGTGATTAATAATAGTATCCATATCATTATTCAAATCAACTCTGAATGTATATCTTGGTTGCATAGTTTCAAAATTTTTCGTAAAACCTAAATGCTTAAACCCTAAATTCTTTAGTGACTTAAAAATATCTTGAGGATTATAATCAAGTTTAACTTCCTCTTCTAAGTAATTATATTTTTTATAAACAATATCTGGATCAATCTTTAAGAAGATAGAGCGATGCTTTTTAGTGAATTCCAATACATTTATAGTCATCTTTTTTAATAAATCTACATCAGTAAAGTCAATTACAAAACCTCTTGGAGAATAAAAATAAGAATATCCAAGTGGTAATTTTTTCTCTAGTAGAAGACAAGCACCAACTAATTCTTTATTTTCATAAAGACCCAAATAATAAGGAGTAAGGTTCTTTTTCTTTTTTGAGAACTCACCCCAATAATAAGATTGTAAAAAGTGAGATTTTAAAGGGTGATTCTCAACAAATTTTTCATATATGTCTTTTTTTATTTCAATTAGTTCTGCCATAATATCCCAACTTTCTATACTATCATTAGTATATCACAAAAGAACAAAAGAATGAAATAAATTTAACGAGTTCTTATTGTTAAATAAATCCTTAAGAAATCATCAGAAAAATTACTTTAGTAAAACAAAAAAGAGTAGAAAGCTACTCTACATCATATATATGCCATTATCTAAATCGAATTCAGATTTACTAGTAAGAGGTTGTTCCTTTTTCTTATTTACTTGTTTTTTCAACATTGCTACATCTCTTTCCAATTTTTGAACTCTCTGTTCTAACTGTAACATTTGATTATATGGATTAAACTGATTTGGAGTATTGATATCTGGCATAAACGGATAAGACATCTGATTCATAAATTTTCCCCTTCATTCGTTTTATTATATGCAAAAATGCATACTATGTGATAAAATAAAAAACAGATATACAGAAGGTGATAAAATGAGAATGAGAAACTTAAAAAATAAAGAAGAGATTTTAAATAATTCAAAATTTTTAATAAATAATCCCAAAGAACACATTGGTAAGTGGAAAGACTTATTCAAAAATAATAATCCAATCTATATTGAAATAGGAATGGGAAAAGGGAAATTTATTATGGAAAATGCTCTCAAAAATAAAAATATTAATTACATTGGTATAGAAAGATTTGATAATATTTTAGCAAGAGCACTACCAAAATTAGAAGAAAAAAATATAGAAAACTTATATATTATTAGAATAAATGCTTTAGAATTAGATGAAGTATTTGATCATGAAATAGATAGAATTTATTTAAATTTTTCTGATCCGTGGCCAAAAAAACGTCATCACGAAAGAAGACTAACAAGCAAAACTTTCCTAAAAAAATATGATAATTTATTTAAAAGTGATAAAACTATTTACCAACGAACAGACAATGAAGATTTGTTTATTTATTCCCTAGAAACTCTAAGCAATCATGGATATGGACTTAATGATATAACTCTTGATCTTCACAGTAAGGAAGAAGACTTAATCACAACAGAATATGAAGATAAATTTACAAAAGATAACAAGAAAATATATGCAGTTAAAGCTATAGAAAAATGTCTAAAATAGTAAATCATTAAGTAAAGTATTTTTATTTTTTAAAATCTTTGCTATAATAGGATAGAAGAGTAGGTGTAATATGAAAAAATTATTGGTTTTACTCTCAATCTTAACTTTATTAACTGGCTGTACTGTGACAAAAATAAATAAAGACAGCATAGATAAAGTAATAGATTCAGTAATGAAAAAAGATAAAAAATTAAAAAATGTTCATTTTGAAGGATACAGTTATTATGTTCCAAGAGGTATTAGATTTGTTGATAAAAAGGAATATAATGCAATTTTGAAAGATGAATACAATAACAATTATTATTTATACGTAGACGTTATTAGTTATTATCATAAAGTAAAAGAAAAATATAAAGTTAACAAAAAAGCTTACTATTCAAAGGAAGTAAAAACAAAAAATAAATTTGGATATGTAGAAATTAAAGAAGATAAAACTGGCTATTTGGTAGAAGCAATGTATAATTATGCAAAAATAGAGGCATATGTAGAAAAAGATAGCTTGAATGATGCAATGACTAATATCAGTATGATTTTGTCATCTATGAAGTACAATGATAAAGTACTATCATCAACAGTTGGAGAAAATATTTTGAGCTATAAAGAGGAAAGTTACAATATCTTTAAAACAAAAGAAAAGACAAGTGACTTCCTAGACTATGTAAAAGAATATGATAACTATGATCAAGAGAAAAAAGATGAAGATAATCTAAAAATAGATGAAGAATAGAGGTGGCTCCATGAAGCTAATAGACAAATTAAAAAATGCACTGTTTGAAGAAGAGTATGTAGAGGTAGAAGAAAAACCGAAAAGAAAACCAGTAAAGAAAGAAATTAAACCAGAAAGAAAGGAACATCCTAGAAAAGAAAAAGAGGAAAAACCAATTGCTAAAAAAATAGTGCCTCCAGAGAAAAAAGAAGTAAAAATCACACGACATGATGATGAAATTCAAGAAAGTCATCATGAAGGAGCAACACTAGCAGATGAAAATATCAAGAAAAAAGAATTTAACTTCCCACTAGTTAGTGATAATGAATTTAAAGAAGAAAAACCTGTAAAAAGAGAGAAAAAAGTTGTAGAACAGAAGAAACCAGAAAAAACAGAAGTTGTTTATGAAGAAGTAAAATATCAAGAAACGAAAACAACTACTAAAGCATACGGAATGGACGAAATAAAACTTCCAGATTCAATGTATGGAGCATATGAAAAGAAAGAAGAAAGAACCTATTTTCATCCATCACCAATCATTTCACCAATCTATGGAATATTAGATAAAAACTATAAAAAAGAAGAAATAGTTCCTAAAAAAGAAGTTAGATTAACAAGTGCTTATGCAAGAGAAAATCTAGATTTAGATGAAGTAAGAGAAAAAGCTTTTGGAATTCACTCAGAAGAAAGCAACAATGATGCAGGCGCAGACTTAGATCAGTATGATATAGAAGAAAGTAACTTTATGGATAATGACTTATTAGATTTAAGTGAAGATAAACCAGAAGTAAAAAAAGTAACAGTTGGTGATGCTGAAGAATATTTTGAAGATTTAGGGTTAGAATACAATGTAGACTACAAAGATTTAAGCAAAGACAATACAAGAGTAGGAAGAAGATATAAGGAAGAGAATGTAGAACATGAGCCACAAATTATTGAAGAGAAAAAAGTAGAACCAGTGGTTGAAGAAAAAAAAGAAGAACCTCTACCACCAGTTATAGAAAAAAAAGAACAAGTAGAAGATAAAACAGATGAAGATAATTTATTTGATTTAATCGATTCTATGTATGAAAAAGAATAAAAGGAGAGATACTAATGATAGAGCTAAACACATTCTTGCCAATATTATTATACATATTAGGTATTATACTAATGGTAATACTAATTATTCTAGGTATAAAAGCTATTCAAATGATGGACAAAATGGATCGTATCATGGATAATATTGAAGACAAAGTAAATTCACTAAATGGTATGTTTGCTGTCATCAATAAGACAACTGATAGCATAGACTTAATTAGTAGCAAAGTAGTAGGTGTAGTTACTAATACTATTGGCAGATTATTTAGAAGAAAGAAAAAGGAGGATACATATTATGAGTAAAAAAGGATTAGGAAAATTCGTTGCAGGAGCAGCATTAGGAGCAGGTTTAGGATTATTATTTGCCCCTAAAAAAGGAGAAGATTTAAGAAAAGATCTAAAAGTAAAGATTGATGAGCTAGTAGATCAAATAAAAGAAATCGATAAAGATGACTTAAAAAAAGAATTTGATAAGAAAGTAAAAGAAATCCAAAAAGAATTAAAGGATTTAGACAAAGAAAAAGTATTAAAGATTGCTAAGAAAAAAGGAGAAGACATCAAGAAAAAAACAGATGAGTTAGTAGATTTAGCAGTTGAAAAAGGAACACCTGTTTTAAAAAATACTGCTAACGATGTTAGAGACAAAGCATTAGAAGTAGTAAGAGATGTAGAAAAGAAACTTGAAGAAATAGAAATTTAATAGTTTCTTTTTTTTTTGATTTATGCTATATTAAAATTGTAAATTTTCTATGAATAATTATAAGTAATATTAGAAATTTGAAAAAAGAGACTTAGTGGCAGCTGAAAACTAAGCAAACTATAATATGAAATACAAATTAGGAGAAAAATCGTTGATCGCGTTAAGATTTAGAGAGTATGATTTATATCATAAATTAAGGTGGTACCGCGAACTATTCGTCCTTATGTGGATGGGTAGTTTTTTGTTTTCAGGAGGGATTGTTGTATGGAAGAGAAAATACCAAGTCTAGAAAAAATATTAAAAAAAGAAGATATTAAGGCCTATCTTTTTCCAGGAAAGAAAACGAATATAAAGGGATTGACACTTATAAGTTCTGACAAAACTACTATATATGTAAGAAAAAGAATGGCAGAAAACTCAAGAAGATTTATGGTAGGATATATGTATTGCTATCATAAATTATACACAAAAGAAGAAACAACTTATCACATATTTTATGATGAATCAATTTATGATAAAAAGGCATATAATGAAACACTTAAACTATTGGTACCAATTAATATGCTAAAAAGTGATGTGAAAAAAGGAACAAGTATGGAAGAACTTTCCAAAAAGTATCAAGTTTCACAAAATATTTTGTTAGAAAGAATAAAGCTTGACAATAGACAAAAAGCAAAATCAAAACTAAAATTGTTAAAATTTAATAAATAATCCACAAAAGTTGTGGGAAATAGGAGGATAAAGAAATGACAAATTTTGAAGAATTAAAATGGAGAGGATTAATTAAAGATACAGCAGGAGAAGATATTGAAGAAAAAATAAACAAAGGAGATATAACTTTTTATTGGGGAACAGATCCTACTGCAGATAGCCTACACCTAGGTCACTATTCATCTCTTGTAACCGCAAAAAGATTAGCGAAAATGGGAAACCACCCAATTCTTTTAGTAGGTGGAGCGACAGGACTTATTGGTGACCCAAGACCTACAGCCGAAAGAGAAATAATTTCAAAGGAAGCAGTAGAAAGTAATTTAGAAGGAATCAAAAAGCAAGTAGAAAGACTATTCGATGGAAACGTAGAAGTAGTAAATAACTATGATTGGATTAAAAACTTCAATTTTATTGATTTTTTAAGAGATGTTGGAAAGTATATTAATGTAAACTATATGCTAGATAAAGATATTATTAGAAGAAGATTATCAACAGGTATAACATTTGCTGAATTTTCATATACTTTAATTCAGGGGTATGATTTCCTACATCTATATAAAAATAAAAACTGTATAATGCAAGCAGCAGGTTCAGATCAATGGGGAAATATTACCACAGGAGTAGATTTAATAAAGAAAATGACAGGAGAAGAAGCATATGCCTTTACTATGCCACTTGTCTTAGATAAATATGGTAGAAAATTTGGAAAAAGTGAAGGAAATGCATTATGGTTAGACAGAAATAAAACTACAAGTTATGAATTATACCAATACTTAATCAATGTTGATGATGAATTAGTAATAGATTATCTAAAGATATTTACATTCTTATCAAAAGAAGAAATAGAAGCCTTAGATGAAGAAAATAAAAACCACCCAGAGATGAGAAATGCTCATAAAATTTTAGCACGCGAAATTATTACAGATCTTCACGGAAAAGAAGCTTATGAAGAAGCTGTAGAAATAAGCGAATCACTATTTAAAGGTGACATCAAAAAATTAAATGCTAATGAAATTGAAACGGCTTTTAAGGGGTTAACACCATATCGAATTACAGAAGAAAAAAACATCGTAGATTTATTAACAGAAGCAGATATTTGTAAAAGTAAAAGAGAAGCACGTGAGTTCATTACTAATGGATCTATTACTTTAAATGGAGAAAAAATAGAAAATATTGACTTTCTTGTCAATAAAAATGTAGCTATAGAACAAAAATATGTAGTTATAAGAAGAGGAAAGAAAAAGTATTATATAATTAAATTTTAAGGAGATGATTCAATGCCTGAAAAATACAAAAGGATAATTAAAATAATAGTAATAGTATGTGTCTTAGTACTATTATTTGATATAGGATATTTAATATATATTACATACTTCAAAAAAACAGAAAAAACATATTTTGATAGTATCAATATGGTTGAAATAACTAATGAGGGTTATATTGCAGTTGGCAGTAATAATAACAATGAAAAATCTTATGAAAAGGCAAAAATCACTCAATATGATCAGGATAAAAACAAAGTTTGGGAAAAACTATATAATAAAGGATATAATGGTAGCTTCTTCGCAGTCAAAAAAGATGAAGATGAATACATTGCCGTAGGTAGTTATGAATCAAAAAAACAAGAGAATGAAGAAGGTACAAGAAGTGCTATTATTGTAAAATATAGTAATGAAGGAGAAATAATAGGAGAAAAAAGATTCCAGGTTTTAGGTAACTCCAAGTTCACAAATGTTTATGTAGAAAATGATGGATATGTAGTTGTAGGACAAAGTATATACGAAAATATGACATTAGGTTTATCTGAAGATGGAGGAGCTTTTATCATAAAATATGACAAGGAATTAAATGAAGTTTGGAGAAGCAATTATGGTGGATCTAAATCAGGAATTTATAATGATGTCATAAGAGTAGGAGATTATTATTATACAGTAGGTAAAGATGCAACAAGGGTAGGAATAATATCAAAATATACGTTAGATGGACAAAGAGTAGTAACAACAAATTATGAATATACAGATACATTAGGATTTACTAGTCTAGTAGCCTTAAATGATAATATATACACAGTAGGATCAAAAAAAGTAACTGAAGATAAAAATGATTATGATACAGATGCACTATTAGTAAAATATGACCTAGACTGTAACTATCAAAATGAGACAACATACAAAGGAAAAGGTATGGAAAGGTTTAATAAAGCTATAATTGATAGTAATAACGACATCGTAATAGCGGGACAGACAGGAGTATATAATAAGAAAAAGTCGACTAAAGATGTTAATGTATTTTCTTATGATGGAATTTTTGCCAAGTATGATGATAATCTAAAGGAGTTAGAATTAGAAAACTATGGTAATGAAATGGACGATTACTTTACAGACATAAAACAAGATAATGATAAATATCTAATTAGCGGATATTCAACATATGATTCAAATAGTTACTTATCGAAATTTATAACATATTCAAAATCAGGAAAACTAATAGGTGATAATTAATGAAAATAACACTAGTAAGACATGGACAAACCGAATATAATTATCAAAGAAGAATTCAAGGCCATTCTAATATACTATTAAATGATGAAGGAAGAAGACAAGTAAAAAAAATCAAACCCGAAATAAATAAACAACATTATGACATATGTTTTTCTTCACCATTAATAAGAACTATTGAAACAGCTATGATTCTAGTAGGAGATAAAACGGAAATAAGAAAAGATAAACGATTAATCGAAAGAGGTTTTGGAAAACTAGAAGGAAATACTATAGATAACTATAATTCCAAAAAATATTGGAATTATGCCTTGAATTGTTCAGATGATAACATAGAACCAATACAAGACTTATTTGAAAGATGTAAAAGTTTCTTATCGTATTTAAAAGAAAACTATAATGATAAAAATATTTTAGTTGTAACTCATGGTGCCACACTAAGAACTCTACACCATATCATAAAAAATACAGATAGAAATTCAAACTTATTAAATTTTAAAATAGGAAATTGTTACTTTGAAACATTAGAAGTAAAATAAAAAAACTCGGAAATATCCGAGTTTTAATATTAACAAAATTACTTGTTATAGAATTCAACGATTAATGCCTCATTAATATCAGCATTAAGTTCTCCTCTTTCAGGAAGTCTTACATATGTACCTTCCTTTTTATTTTCATCATAAGTAACAAATTCAACTCTCTTAGTTACTTTAGCTAAAGAATCTAAAACAACTTTAAGTTCTTTGTCCTTATCTTTTAATGAAATAACATCTCCAACCTTAACTCTATAAGATGGAATATCTACTTTTTTACCATTAACAGTAACATGTCCGTGATTAACTAATTGTCTAGCACCACGTCTAGTAGAAGCAAATCCTATACGATAAACTAAGTTATCAAGTCTTGATTCAAGAAGTCTTAAGAAGTTTGTACCATGAATACCTTGCATTTTAGCAGCTTCATCGAAAGTCTTTCTAAATTGTCTTTCGCTAAGTCCATACATAAATCTAACTTTTTGTTTTTCTTTTAATTGAACACCATAGTCAGATAATTTACCCTTACGAGCATTACCATGTTGACCAGGACCATATGGACGACGAGCTAATTCTTTACCAGTTTCTGAAATAGAAAAACCAACACGACGAGCTCTCTTATATTCTGATCCAGTATATCTTGACATAATATTCTCCTTTCTAAAGTATATTACATAATACTTAAATAATTCCAGTCGAACTTCAGGGAGTCTTTCTTCACCTTAATGGCATCGGTTACTAAAAACCTGAAAGACACATTGAAGAACTCTGCAATATGCCATCTAAGTCAATATGCAGTACTAATTATATTACAAAATATAGAAAAAAGTCAAGTATATTAACGATTTAGTCTAAAGTAATCTCAATAAATTACAATTTTTTACAATTTTACGAATTTTGTAGAAAAAAATCTATTGATGTGATATCATTATCTATGATAAGAGGTGTATCATATGGAAGGACAAATATTAATTATTAGTACAGTCGTTTTAATATGTTTAGTAATAACTTTACTATGCCTTTTATTTGTACGTAAAAAAGAAAAGAAAAAGTATGTTGATATAGCAAAAGATCTTGAATATAACAAAAATCAAGTAACTAGTACACCAGTTTTATTAGAACTATCAAAAATAGAACCAATCATCAAAAACGATAAAATGGAAGAAAAATATAATAAATGGCAAGATAAATTTATATCAATAAAAGAAAATAAAATAACACTAATAGACGATATCCTAATAGATTTAGATGTATTCATAGAAAAAAGAGACTTCAAAAATTGTACTCATCAAATTGCTAAAGCAGAGATAGAAATATATAAAGCTCGTGAAGAAGCGGATAACTTACTAGATGAAATAAAAGAAATAACATTATCAGAAGAAAAATATAGAAGTATTATTATCAAATTAAAAACAAAATATCGAAAAACAAATAAAGAGTATCAAGAACACAAAGATTTGTATGACGATATGCAAGAAGCTATAGAACTTCAATTAGAAAATATAGAAAAAAACTTCCTAGACTTTGAAAAAGTTATGGAAATAAATGATTACCAAGAAGTAGTTCATATTGTTAAAGCACTTGATGTTATGATAGATCATATCGCAATTGTTGTTGAAGAAACACCAGATATATTATTGATGGCTAAACAATTACTGCCAAAGAGAATGAAAGAAATTAAGGACACTTCAGATCAAATGGTAAAAGAAGGTTATCCACTAGATTACTTAAATATAGACTATAACCTAGATGAGGCCAAAAAGAATATTGGAAAAATTCTAGATAAAGTAAAATTACTAAATCTAGAAGACTGTATGTTTGAATTAAAAACTATCCTAGAATATATGGATTCATTGTTTGTAGACTTTGAAAAAGAAAGATTAAGCAGAAAAGTTTATGAAGAAATGGAAACAGACTTCAGTAAGAAACTAGAAAAAACAAATAAAATAGTAGAAGAAATATATAATCAATTAGATGATATAAAAAGTATGTATGATCTAAATGAAAAAGATGTAGAAAACATTCACGAAGTAAAAAAAGTATTAATATCTATTAATGATGATTATAAAAATGTGGTAGGACAGGTTGGCTCGAGTGCTTCACCATACTCAAAGCTTCAAAAGGAAATAGAAGACTTAACTATAAGATTACAAAAAATGGAAGAAGATTTGGATAGTTCCCTAAAAACTTTAGGAAACATGCATGATGATGAAGTAAGAGCTAGAGAACAATTAAATGATATTGAACAGTTCCTAACAGAATCAAAAAACAAAATGAGAGAATTTAAATTACCAATTATTAGTGATATTTACTTTATACAATTAAAAGAAGCTAATGAAGCAATAGAAGAAGTAATCAAAGAATTAGAAAGAAAACCAATAGTTATAAAAACACTAAATACAAGAGTAGATACGGCAAGAGATTTAGTTTTAAAATTATATAATACAACAAATGAAATGATAAAAACTGCAGCTTTAGCTGAAAAATCAATGGTTTATAGTAATAGATTTAGAGCTTATTATAAAGATGTAGATCAAGGACTAAATTTAGCAGAAAAATACTTTTTTGAAGGAAAGTATAAAGAATCATTAGATACAGTTTTAAAATCATGTGCAATAGTAGATGATAATATTTATAAAAAAATGTTAGCTGTCTACGATAAATAATAAAAATGGAATGCTTTATTTCATTTTTTTCTTTATTATGATAAAATATAAGCGTTTGGAGTGATAATATGAATAGAGTTATTTTAATAAAATATGGAGAATTAACAACAAAAAAAGGAAATAGAAACTTTTTTATAAATACTTTATACAATAATA
>URHJ01000027.1 GCA_900547465.1 uncultured Mycoplasmatota bacterium
CTTAGTCAATTATTTAAATTGATAACTATTTACTATATAGAAATATAAATATTCACAAAAATTACAATTCATCTTTTATCATAGAAATTTCTCGTTTTATTTGAAATTTTCTAAGTCTATAGTTCTTAGGTAATATATCTAACAATATCTCTCTAGATTTTAATTCTCTAGAATAGTATTCTTCAAATAACTTTCCTTTTTTTTCTAAAATAACTGGTCCAAAAAAATCATCTTTCCTGCTGTATTTTTTTCTTCCCTTTTTTAATTTTATAATTTGGTAAATATACTTACCCTCTTTTACAAGTTCTTCATCTTCTATATAAAAACCATTTTTTCTAAAGAACTTTCTAACATCTTCTTGGTAATTATTAGGAGAAAGGATGATTTGTTTTAACTTCTTAGTGATAGCAAAATTATTTTTAAATATCCCTATTATTGTCCTACCACCCATTCCTGATACTACAGCAGTATCTATATCATCAGTATAAGTACTAAGTCCATCCCCAAGTCTAAGTTCAATTTTATCTTCTACTTTATATTTTTTTATATTATCTAATGCACTTTTTAAAGGTCCCTCTCCAATATCAGAAGCAATTGCTTTTTTAAAACATCTTTCTTTTACTAAATAAATATCTAAAAAGGCATGGTCACAACCTATATCCAAAACAAGGGAATTAGTATCCACTAAATCCCCTATTTTTTTTAGTCTTGTATTTAACTTCATTAGTCTGTTAAGAAATCCTTTAACTTTCTACTACGTGATGGATGTCTTAATTTACGAAGTGCTTTTGCTTCAATTTGTCTAATTCTTTCACGAGTAACTCCAAAGATTTGACCAACTTCTTCAAGAGTTCTACATTGTCCATCATCTAATCCAAAACGTAATCTCAATACTTTTTCTTCACGATCAGTTAAAGTAAGAAGTACTCCTGCCAATTCTTCTTTTAACATTTCAACAGTTGCATACTCTTCAGGTCCCATCATTCTTTCATCAGGAACAAAGTCTCCTAAATGAGAATCTTCCTCTTCACCAATTGGTGTTTCAAGAGAAACTGGATCTTGACTAATTTTGTACACTTCTCTTACTTTTTCAACTGTAATTCCTAACTTTTTAGCAATTTCTTCATCAGTAGGTTCACGATTTAATTCTTGAGTTAATTGACGTTGTACTCTAGCAAGTTTATTAATTGTTTCAACCATATGAACTGGTACACGAATTGTTCTTGCTTGATCAGCTATAGCACGAGTAATAGCTTGTCTTATCCACCAAGTTGCATATGTAGAAAACTTATATCCTTTAGTAGGATCAAACTTATCTACTGCTTTCATAAGACCAATGTTACCTTCTTGAATCAAATCCAAAAATAACATTCCACGACCAACATAACGTTTAGCAATAGAAACAACTAAACGAAGGTTAGATTCAGCAAGCATTTTCTTTGCTTCTTCATCTCCTTCTTCAGCTCTTTTTGCATATTCAAATTCTTCATCAGATGTAAGCAAATTAATACGTCCAATTTCTTTTAAATACATTCTAACAGGATCATTTATTTTAATATCCTTAGACATTGTTAAATCTTCTACTTGAACTGTATCAGTAATTTCTTCACCACTAGCATCATCACTACCATCTTCAGAAACAATATCAATATCAGCTTCTGTTAAAGCATTATAAAGATCATCTAGAGAATCACTATCAATCTCTAATCCCTTTAATTCATTAGCAAGTTGTTCATAAGTAACATATCCTTGACTATTACCCAATTTTATTAACTTATTTTTTCTTTCTTCTAGTGTCTTAATTTCTCCAACCATACCTATTCTCCTAACTTTAACCTTACTATCTCCTTAGCTATTTGTGCCTGTCTCATTGGATCATCTTCCAACTTCATTTTCTCTTCCATTCTCTTTTTTTGCATTTCAATACTATATTCTTTTACAACTCTAAAATATGGAAATAGATCTTTCTTTTCAATACTATCTAAGTATTTACTAGAAACAATATCATTCAATAGTCTAAGTAAGTCTGGTTTATCCTGAATGTAAGTATAAAAGTCCGCAACATTAATATACCCATATTTTTTATAAAAATAAATTATCTCACTAGTTAAGAGTCTTTCTTCATTACGTGGATATATTAAATTTTCATTTTCTACTTGATCAATAACCCAATCATTATTAAGCATCAAGTAAATTATTTGTTCCATAGCCATATTGTACTTATCTTTACGTTTGGACTTTTCTATTTTTCTTACCTTTATCTCTGTTGCTTTAGGTTTCAAAGTCTTAAACTCCTGAAACCTTTTTTCCAGTGTATTATACCCTATATTATAATCTTTTGCAAGTTTTTTTAAGATAATTTCCACTCTAATCTCATCTTTTATCTTTGCAGTTTCTTCTAAAACACTATTAATATATTTAGCAAGCGACTCTTCACTTTGAAAATTAACATTTTCTTTCAAAACTTCAATCTTATAATCGTTATATTCACGAGCTCTATCAAGTAAACCATAAAAAGAATCTTTTCCATACTTTAAGATATATGAGTCCGGATCATCATCACCTGGTATAGTAACA
Organism: uncultured Mycoplasmatota bacterium; assembly: GCA_900547465.1. GTDB lineage: Bacteria > Bacillota_I > Bacilli_A > RF39 > UBA660 > UMGS995. The sequence goes on from URHJ01000027.1 coordinate 2,578, forward strand.
ACCCTAGCTTCAATTCCTTCAGATTGTAAATGCTCACCTACTTTTAAGGCAGCATGTCTACCAGGACCATCTCCATCTAGACAAATAATAATATTTTTAGATAATCTTTTAATCAAAGATATTTGTTCTTCCGTTAAAGCTGTTCCCATCAAAGCAACTGTACTTCTAATTCCAATAGTACTTGCTCTTATAACGTCCATGAACCCTTCCATAATAATTAAACGTTTCTCAACACGCGCCGCATCTTTCGCAATATGATAATGATAAAGACATGAACCTTTCTTAAAAATAACAGTTTCTTTAGTATTTAAATATTTATTTTTATCCTTGTCTATATCTTCATATATTCTTCCAGAAAAACCAACTATTTTTCCATATGGATCATGTAACGGAAACATAATTCTATTTTTATATACGTCATGTCCATCACTAGATAAACCTATTTGATTAAGTGTTTTTAAATCATAATTTTTACTTGTAAGAAGTAAAGTTAAATCTCTACTATCTATTAAAGATAACCCAACCTGAAATTCTTTAATAACTTCATCATTTATTCCTCTATTTTTCAAGTATTCACGAGCTGCTCTTCCCTTTTGAGAAAGTAAATTGTTTTGAAAATATTTAGAAGAAAAAGAATAAGCTTCATATAAATTATCATATTTTGTTGTTTTGTTAGCTACTTTAATAGATGATGTATTTATTCCTACTCTCTCGCCTAAATCTTTTAATACTTCTCTAAATTCTTTATGATCATAATTCATTAAAAAAGTAAAAACATTACCACTTGCCCCACAAGAAAAACAACGATATATTTGCTTCTCCCTAGATACACTCATAGAAGGATTAGTATCCTCATGAAAGGGACAAACACCAAAAAAATTCTTTCCTTTAGCGACCAAAGGAATTCTCTCACCAATGATGTCTACTATATCTACTTTGCTTCTAATTTCACTCGCAAGATCATTATTCATAAACATCACTTCCTCTACAAATTATTTTTTACTATATCATAAATTAAATTCTTTTTCTATAACTACATACCTTCTAAGTATTTCAAATAATCAACATTCATACATTTATTAGAATGATTTTTTATCTCATCTATTAATCTGTCTTTTGTACTATATATACCATCAAGTTCTTCTTTACTAAATTTGCCATTATTATACGCATCTAATAATTCATCCTCATCCAAGACATTAATCTCTCCAAATAAACAAGTAACATCAAGATATAAATCATCATACATAGGAATCTTAAAATTCTCATCAAGCCTTACATTCCTACAGATATCAAAATAATATTCAAGTGGTTTTTTCTCTTTATCTAAAAATAATCTCATTGCATAATCACTATTTTTAGGTAACACTTCAAAAACATAATAACCATCATCCATAACACATAAATCATTTTTAATAATAAATTTTTCTCTACACTTTATTAACTTCTTCACACATATATAAGCCCAATCAATATCTAGGTAAAGCTTCATTTCATAATCTTCAATATCTCTTAAATACGTATTACTAATTACTTTTGTTTTCATAATACCAACTCCATACAACCTATTATATCATAATTAAGAATATTTTAGATATTAAATATCATACTATTACTAGGTGATACTATGAAAAAAATAATAATAAATTCAATTATAATATTTCTTATTTGTAGCTTATTCCATTTTGGATATGACTTTATGCCAAACTTTATAACAAGTTTATTCTTTCCAGTTAACGAAAGTATTTGGGAACATTTAAAAATGATTTTTACATCAACAATTGTATTTTCTTTTATATCTAACTTATTTTATCATGATAAAAACACATTATTTAAGACCTACATTAGAACAATGGCTACAATCATAATCTTATTAATTCTATATTTACCAACTTACTATCTATTAGGTGAAGTAATGATCTTAACTCTAATAATATTATTTATATCAATCTTCTTAAGTGAAGTAATAGCCTCTAAAATATCAACAAAAAAGCACTACAAATATCTAAATATTATAAGTGCCATTCTCTTAATACTTAATTTTACTATATTCGCTATATTTACATATAACCCACCTCATCAAAACCTATTTAAAGATCCTGAATCAAAAGAATATGGAATCTAAATTAACGAATTACGAATAAATGTTTTAATATTTTTATCTATATAAACATCAATTTTACCTTTATTAACAATCTTTACAAAACCAAGTCCATCAATTACTAAATCATTATCATACTTTATATCATAACTAGTTTTATTCAAATCTTTTAATTCTTGATGACGAGGATTAATAAATCTCTTAACCTTTAAATCATTAGAAATAAATAAAGTAAAACTATTTTTTTCACCCTCTACATAATCTATTCTAACTATATCTTCAATAAGAATACTTTGTCCCCTCTTTAATTGATATGTTCTAGGCTTAATTTCTTTTCTTGGACTTATTTTCTTTAATAGTTTTGCTTCACTATAATTAACTAAAGAATTAATATCAACAAGACCAGGGGTATCAATTAAAGTTAAATACTCATTTATATCTATACCAATAGTATTTAGTGTTGTAGAAGGAAGTGGAGACATTGTAAGTTCATTTTGCGCTACTGTTGCATAATTTCTAATAAGTTTATTAATCAAAGTAGATTTTCCAGCATTAGTATGTCCTACTACATAAACATTTTTAGAAGTTTGTAACATTTTAATTTTCTTTAATAGATAATCAATATTTTCATTCTTCTCTACACTAACTACAATAACATCTTCAAAATTTTGTTTTTCATTTTCAAAATACTTAACTAATTTCTCATTCTTTACACTTCTAGGTAAAACATCTCTTTTATTTAAAACTAAAATCATTTTATTAGGAATATATTCTCTAATCTTTAAAATATCTTCTTCTAAATTAAGTAAGTCTGTAACATATAAAACTAAGTCTTTAGTCTTACCAACTTCCTTTAAAATTTCTATATATTCTTCATTAGTTTTCGCAACAACTTGATATTCACCATAATTTCTGATACGGAAACATCTTTGACAAACATCATTTTCTAAAGAAGTAGTATAACCTTCTTGTAACATGTTTTCATCTTGTAGTACTACTCCACAACCACTACATTTTTTTATCATAATACTTCCCTCTTTCAAAAACATTACGTTTATGATAATGATCTAATATTTTCTTTTCTATTTTTCTATTTAAGTTAGTAATTTTTAAATCAGCTTCGCCAAGTGGATCAACTAAAATTGCCTTTATTCTAAATTGTTTAGCCGATAAAACATCTGTAACCAACTGATCTCCTATCATTATCATTTCTTTTTTCTTTAATTTATACATATGTCGTATCTTTCTAAGTCCTCTTGTAAGAGGCTTCATTGCAAGTGCAACAGCATCAATACCTAAATCTTTTTTGTATGGTTCTATTCTTCTTCTTGTATTATTAGAAATAATAATTATTAAGAAATCTTCTTGTAATTTTTTTATTAACTCTCTTGTTTTTTCAGGACATTTCTTCTCACTAATAAGTGCTAAAGTATTATCTAAATCAAAAATTAAACAAGTAATTCCACTTTTTTTTAGTTTCTTATAGTTAATATGAAAAATATCTTTTTGATACATATCAGGTATCATATTCATCTAAATCACCTGTTTTTTATTATACTATAATAATAGATATTTTTCTAGTTATTTATCTTCTGTACCATCATATCTGTTTTAGTAGTAATTTTATCAAACTGATAACCTCGCTCTTTCACAATCTTTATAATTCTTTCTAAAGCATCTCTGGTATAAGGTTTTATATCATGCATAAGTATAACATTTTCTCTATCTTTAGATAATTTTGATGTAACATTTTCAATAATAACATTAGGATCAGTTGTCTCTCCAGCATCACCACTATTAATATTCCAATCATAATACTTGTAACCTTTTTGAACTACCTCTTTAGTAAGTTCAGTCATAATACCAGGTGAATATTTTCTACTAACTGTATTACTAGAACCACCTGGAAATCTAATAATTCTACTATCATAACCAGTAATTTTATACACTCTATCATGAACTGATGATAAATCACTAAAATAATTATTTAATGACGAGTATATGTAAGAATAATTATGACTAGAAGAATGGAGAGCTACTGAATGGTTTTCTCTAAACTCACGTAAAATTAAACTATCAGGACCAGAATTTGTTACAAAGAAAGTGGCGGGAACTCCTTCTTTTTTTAATATATCTAAAATAATATTTGTAGTACCCATTCTTGGGCCATCATCAAAAGTTAAGTACACTACTCCTTTTTTAGGTTTTTCTGAAACAACTACTGTCCTTGTAAGCTCTGTTTTATTCCGAGAAGAATCTGAAACACTATACTTTAAATGATAGGTCCCCTCTTTTTTTGTATCAAGCTTACCAATTGTTCTAACTTTATAAGAAATTTCTCCATCACAATCATCAATTGCGCTATAACCTGCTTCTTCATAATTATCGCCAACATAAAGATTAACAATATCACTACCATTTATAGTAAGAGATGGAGCTTCATGATCTTTATATATAATCTTTTTATAACCCCGTTTAATACTCCCCATCGAGTCATTAATCAAATAAGAAATCCTATTACCATCAACTTTTGTCTTTATATTTTTTACTTTTTCTCCATCTACAACTACCAAATTTTCATCTGTCATTTTATTATTTGGACAAGTATATATAGGACCACTAATAAAAAATTGAGAATTTAATTTATTTTTATTTTGTACCTTAATTTTTTTATTAAAACTACCATACTTAAACATTTCATTTTCTATATAATTAACGATCTTATCTTCTTTTCTAACTTTAGATAATTTATTATAATCAAAATTACCCATAAAAACACCAAGTATAATAAATAAAATCACAATTACACTAACTAAAAAAATTCTACTTTTCTTCTTCATTTCTTATTCCCACCTGTTTCCATTTATTATAACTATATTTGCATCTAATGTCTATACTTCATCATACTTATTATTTTTAATAAATTCACGTAATATTTTAGTTAAAGCACGTTTTTCTATTCTAGAGACATAACTACGAGAAATCTTTAACTCTTTAGCTATTTCTTTTTGTGTCTGTTCATCTCTATTTAAAAGACCATACCTCCTAATTAGTATTTCCTTTTCCCTTTCAGTTAATACACTCATATATTCATTTAATAAAGCTATATTCTCTTTTAAACTAATCTCTTCAACAAAATCAGGTTTAGGAGCTTTTAAAACATCCATAATAGATATTTCATTACCATCTTTATCATAACCAATAGATTCGTTTATTGAAATATTTTTTGTTGTTTTATTATTACTTCTGAAATACATCAAAACTTCGTTTTCAATACATCTCGCACAATAAGTTGTTATCCTAACTCCCTTATCATTCGAAAATGTATCTACACCTTTTATTAATCCAATTGTACCAATGCTTATCAAATCATCTTGATCCACATACTTACTTTCAAATTTTTTAACAATATGCGCAACCAATCTTAAATTATGTTCTATTAATTTATTTCTACTATTAGTATCTCCAAGCATCATCTGTTTAATACAATAATCCTCTTCTTCTTTTGTTAATGGATCAGGAAAAATTTGATTAGAATAAGAACCAGTCAAAAATATACCCTTTAATAACATATACAAACTACTTAACAATTAAATCACCCATTAAAATATATGATAAAATTGACAAATCTAGACAATTTATTTATAATACGTTGCAGAATGGAAGTGATATTATGTCATACTTCAATAGTTTAATGAATCAAATGCTTTTAGTAAGAAAAGATGTAAATGATATTGACTTTACGGCAGAATTCATTGAAAATAATCAAATAATAAAAGAATTATCAGATTATTTAAGTGATGATTCTGCATTTGCAGAATATATTCCTGTTGATCTAATTGAATCATATAACATAATCCCAAAAAGAATTACAATGGAGCAAAGAAGAAACCTTGTTTTAGGTATTAATTTTTTCCATTCTTCAGAATTTCTAGATCAACATAATAGTGAATGTTTTGTATACAACGAAAGTGATTTAGACTCATTAATAAAAAGAAGAACAGAAGATTTTGAATATATGATAGTAGATCAAAAACCAGAATACTTCAATGACTATACAAAACTTGGTATAAAAGAAGAAGCCTATACCTACTATAAAACAGGAAATAGATTTAGAAAAAAATAAGGTTACATCATTATGATGCAACCTTTTCTAATTCCTTACGTTTTTTAACAGCACTATAAGCTTCTTCTATATCATTAAAATAAATTGTTTCATTCTTTAGTTTTTGATATGTTTCATTTCCTTTTCCTAAAATAAGAACCATATCTTTATCTTTTGCCATCATAACTGCTTTTTCTATAGCATCATGACGATCTATTACTATTTCATAGTTATCGTGATCATTCTTTAGCTCACTAATAATATCTTCACATATATCTTTTGGATCTTCACTTCTGGGATCTTCATAAGTAAATATAGCATAACTAGCATTATTAACAACAGCGTTACCAACCTTTGGTCTTTTTAAGTAATCTCTCTCTCCTGCCTGTCCAATTACTACAATTGATCTATTAATATCAAGTGTATGTACAAAATTAAGTAAGTTAGAAATACCATTTGGTGTATGAGCATAATCAACCATGACATAGTAAGGTGTATTAGTATCTAATAATTCCAAACGACCACTAATTTTAATATTAGGTATATTTTTTATTAATTCATTAATATCAAATCCAAGTGATATTGCAGATAAAAGACCAGCAGATAAATTATATACATTAAAATCTCCTAATAATGGACTTTCAACATCATATATTTCTCCATCATATTTCCAAGTAATTAATGTCTTATCAGGGAATACACTAAATTTAACAATTTGAAGATCATTATCTTCTCCTTTTCCATATGTTAAAACCTTTCCATTACAAGCTTTTTTAACTTCAAGAAAATGAGAATCATCACTATTTAAAATGCAATGACCATCTTTTTTACATCTTCTAAAAACTTCCTTTTTACAATCTATATAATTTTCAAAACTACCATGAATATTTAAATGTTCACTCGTAATATTAGTATAAACACTTACATCATATTCTAAGTTTTCTAGTCTCTTTCTAAAATATGCTTCACTACTTGCTTCCATAACAGCATAAGAACAACCATCATTTCTAAAATCTCTTAAAAACTTATATAAAAGTGTTTCATCAGGTGTCGTATTCGGATTATCATCCATAACTTTATCTTTCCAACTTCTACCATTAGTTCCAATATAACCACAATTATCCTTACCTATTAAAGTTTGAATTATAGTAGCAGTTGAAGTTTTTCCATCTGTACCTGTTACCCCTATCATTGTTAATTCATTTTCTGGATAATCATAAAGCCTTTGACATAATCTAGATAACTCACTATTTGTATCATCAACTTTTATTACTGGAACAGAGGAAGTGATGTTATCTCTACTAACAACAATAGCACTAGCTCCATTCTTCACTGCTTCTTCTATAAAATCATGTCTATCAGCAGTAACTCCCATAGTACAAACAAAAATATCTCCCTTTTCAACTTGTTTTGAATTTATCTTAACAGCGCCTATTTCTACATCACTATCTATATCATATAATTCGCTTAATTTTTTCATTTTATCACCCATACACATTATATCGTAAACTTATGTAAAATTAAAGTTTTTTTATTGATATAGACAAATATTTACGTTAGAATTATAAAATGGACGAGGTGATGATATGAAAAGCATAATTATCGGAGGAGAAACAGACTTAGGAGTTCATATAGATGGCGCAAAACTAGGTCCTGTTCAATTAATTAACGATGTTAGAAGTTTTTATAAAGGTGAAATTCTAGAATATAAACAAGATGAAAACATTATCAAAAGTAGAAATTTATCAGATCGAAGTAAAAATAAATATGAAATAAATGAAATGAACGAAGTTATGTACCAAGACATTGTAAAGAAAATGAAGCAAGGTTATTTTCCTATAATGATAGGTGGAGATCATACCGTTGCGATTCCATCTAGCCTAGCTGATTGCTACAACAATGAAGAGATTGGTATGATCTGGATTGATGCTCATGGTGATTATAATACATTTGAAACAACAACAACAGGTAATATACATGGACTTCCTCTTGCTACTATAACTGGATATAAATGTGAAGAATTAAGAAGATTCCATAAAGGTGATGTCATAAATCCAGAGAAAACAGTTATTGTAGGTGCAAGAAGCATCGATCCGGGAGAAAGAGAAAATTTAAAATATTCAGGAGTAACAATCTTTACAACAGAAGATATCAAAAAAGAAGGTACTAAAGCTATAATGGAAAAGGCTTGGCAAATTGCTTCACACAAAACAAAAAGTGTTCATGTCAGTTATGATTTAGATGTTATAGATCCCGATGATGCACCTGGTGTATCAATACCAGAATTTGATGGAATATCAACAAAAGAAGCCATGGAAATATGTGACAATATTATAGAAAATTTTGATAAGATAAGCTCATTTGATTTAGTTGAACTAAACCCACTACGCGATGTAAATAGAAAAACAGAACAAATAGGTTTAAACATTCTAGCCAAAGTAATCAAAAAGGTAGAAGAACTACCAGACAAAAAAATAGAAATAGAAGAATATTTTTAAACTTCTATTTCTTTTTTTATATTATTTCAGTATCATTAAATCTTCTACTTACAATATCATCTATTTTACTCTTTAAATCATCAAGATCAATATCAAGCATTAATTTATTATCTTTCATTAATACTTCGCCATTAATAATAGTAGTTGAAACATTAAAAGACTGAGTATTATGAACAATATTAGTAATTGGTGAAACATTAGGGTAAGCTTCTACATTATTCATATCCAGTATAATTAGATCTGCTTTTTTACCAATTTCAATACTACCAATTAAATTATCTACTCCAAGGGATTTAGCCCCGTTTATAGTAGCCATTTTTAAAACATCATAGGAAGACATAACAGATGGATCTTTGTATTTTCCTTTCTGTAACAAGTCAACTAATGACATATGGTAAAATAAATTCATATTATTACCGCTACCTTGACCATCTGTACCTAAAGAAATATTTACATAATTTCTATATTTTACTATATCCGCAACGCCACATCCTAAATCCAAATTACTAACAGGATTATGAACAAAACTAACATCTTTACCCTTTAATTTTTCTAATCCATAATCAGATATAAAAGTTGCATGAGCAAGAATCAACTTATTTCTAAACAATCCAACTTCTTCTAAAGCATCTACAGGATCTTTTCCATACAGTTTTCTTATTTGTTGAACTTCATTCTCATTTTCAGAAAAATGAATATGAAATGGTAAATTATATTGAAGTGCTAAATCACTGCATTTCTTCAAATATTCTTTACTACAAGTATAAAAAGCGTGTGGGGCAATCGCAAATTTTATTAACTCATTATCTTTATTTTCTTCATAGAGTCTTTTAAAGTCAGCAATCCTATTATCACCATCTTCATCATTATCCATTAGACATCTACCAAAAAGACATCTAACTTTAGTTTCTCTTAAAGCTTTAAGACTACCATCACAATTAAAATACATATCATTACTCATAACAGTACCAGATTTAATCATTTCAATAGCAGAAAGTAGTGTTGAATAATAAATATCTTCATTTGTTAGTTTATCCTCTATTGGCCATATTTTTTTAGTTAACCAATCATTTAAACTTAAATTATCGTTTGTTGCTCTAAAAATACTCATTCCTAAATGTGTATGTGCATTAATCAAACCAGGCATAACAATCTTACCACTAGCATCAATAACTTCATCATAATTACCTTCATAATTTGATGTTAATGCTGCTATAGCATCCCCGTCAATTACAATGTCTAGTTTCTCATATTTTTTCCTTCTACTATCATCCATAGTAACAACTGTTCCATTTTTTATAACCTTAATCATTCTATCACCATTACAATTGTAGCACACTTTAAAAAAATTTAGTACACCTTAAAATTTTAATTAAAAGATTTAATCACGTAATGCATTTACATCTTCGTTAGTTAAACCTGTACACTTAGTTATAATATTAATGTCTATACCCTCATTTAACATATTTTTAGCTATTTCAATATTTCTCTCATTTTTTCCCTCAGATATTCCTTCTGCCTTTCCTTGTGATAACCCATCTCTATATCCTTGATCTCTTAATGCCCATTCTTTATCGTATGCTTCTCCTACTCCTCCTTCAAAACTTACTTCTTCTG
>URHJ01000028.1 GCA_900547465.1 uncultured Mycoplasmatota bacterium
AAAGAAATTATAAATTTATATTAAATGGAGATGAATCATCTTTTAAAGACTTAGAACAACAACTAGATAAAGATTTATATAAAAAAATTAAAGAATTATACATATATTATAAAAGCAAGTTAACTTAAACTTGCTCTTTTATTTTCTCAATTATATTATGGTCAAATTTTTTATTTTTAATCATTTCTATTTCATATTTATATGGAGGATATTCTCCTACATATGGGGTTTCTAATATCTTAGGAATATTAGATAATCGTTTATTATATATAATAGAAATTAATGTATCAAATCCTATTGTACCAAATCCTATATTTTCATGACGATCTTTATGAGAAGACTTTTCATTTTTACTATCATTTATATGAATACAATGTAAAAATTCTAAACCAACTACTTCATCAAAATAATTAAGTAACTTATCAAAATCAGTAAGATCATAACCAGCATCATTCATATGACATGTATCCATACATACACCAATACGTTCTTTATTATGAACTCCATTAATTATCTTTTTTATCTCATTAAAATTAGAACCTATCTCTGTACCTTTACCTGCCATAGTCTCTAATAAAATTGTAACATCACTATTATCTAAAATCATATTAAGACCAGTGATAATATTAGATATACCTTCATCGATACCTAATCCAACATGACTTCCTGGATGAAGTACCATATTCTTAATACCTAGCTTACTACAACGTTCTACTTCTTCTTGTAAAAATCTTACAGAAAACATAAATTTATCCGGATCTTTATTATTAGCTAAATTAATTATATATGGTGCATGAACAATTACTTTTGAGTAGTCTATATCTGTATCTTTCATTTTATTAAGTGCTAAAAGTGTTAATTCATCTGATATCTCACATCTTTTAGTATTTTGTGGAGCACCAGTATAAAACATAAAGGTTGTTGAACCATATGATAAAGCTTCTTCCAAACTTCCTAAAATCTGTGTATCTTTTTTAAAACCAACATGACTTCCTATCAATAACATAAAATACCTCCAAACTATCTATATTATATCAAATGTTTATGAAAAAAAAAAAGAAGAAATCTTCTTTCTAAAAATTTTTATAATAATATTACAAGAAGTTGTCAATTAATTACTATACAATTATGTTGTACAATATTGCGCACCTGATGGTAATTTATTGGATTGTACACCACCCTTTTTTATTTTTGTTTGATCAACAGATGTTTCCGCTGTAATTTCAACAGTACCATTATTACCACCATCTTTTATAAAAATACTATATTCAAACTTTCCAGCGCTATTTGTAACCCTAACAAAACTATTATCTAAATCAAATGCTTTTCCGTATGATGAGTTAGTACCACCTTTTTCTAACTTAATATCAGCTAATTTGATATATATAGTTCCACCTTCTTCTGGAAGAGTACACGTAGAACTATCATTTTTAGCAGTAAAATCATCATTTAATAACATATATCTAGCTGAATCTATGTACGATTTTGCTGTATCTGCATATGTATTTTTTTTAGAATTTTCAATATATTTAGTTACTTGAGGAATAGCAACTATCATCAAAATACCTAAAATAACAATAACTGCTAACAACTCAATTAAAGTAAATCCTTTTGAATTATTCTTCATTTTTAATATTGTTTTCATACTATCACCTACACTAACTATATCATGTTTTTTTTCTTAAATCAATTATTATTTAACTTTTTCTAACAAGACGCTGAATCTTTAACACCTGCAGATATTAATTTTGCAACATTATAAACAGTACCATCACTATTACTTATTAAACGACCTGGAAATTCAAATACCAAGGCTCCTTTAGATTTTTTAAATACACTATCAGAACAGTCTAAGGGAACACTAACAGTATAATAACTAGATTCATTTTTACAAGTTGCGTTAATCTGGTCACCATAAACACCATTATCTACAAAATTAACTGGTATATTAAAAGAAGCACAGCTAGTATACTGTAAATTTGGTCCTATTCCTCTAATTTCAAAATTAACATAATCTTTATCACTAGGGTTTCTACACTTTGACTTACTTAAAAACCAATTTTCAATAGCTCCGCAGGAACCAAAATTTTTTTTATCAACTTTTAGATCAATTGTAACAGACTCATTGTAAGAAGGTCTAGTATCACTCCCTGCTATACTACCACCTGTACTACCTGATATACTTCCACCAGTACCACCACTATTACTAGAACCACTTTTAGATATACAGCAAGTACCAAAACTAGTTTTACTTTTTGTTATCAGTTTAGATAAATCTTTTTTATATAAATTATCTTTACTTATTTCAGAAATACCAAAATAATTTTTATTGTCCTTATTTTCAATTAATTGAACAGAGTAATTAATTACAGATCCGCAAGAAGTGAATGTATTTTCAACCTTTACATATGATTTTTCCAAGTCATATTTACCACCATTGGGTGCTTTTCCATTTTCAGTTGAAAATTCATTAGTTCCCAAATCAGAAATATAAAAGCAATTAACACCATTAGTACCAGGTTTATTACTTGAACTAGAATTAACCTTATATTCAGCCAAAGAAACCATTCGCTTAGCATCTTCCAAATATGTTTTATTTTTATTTTTTTCAGAAACACCAACAACATTTGGAACTGCGATTAAAGCCAAAATAGCTAAAATAGATATCGTTGCAATTAATTCAATCAAAGTAAAACCACTATCATTCAATGGACGACTTACAAATCTTAAATCATTTCTATCAAAATCTTTATTTTCATAATTAAACATCAAACTATCTTGTTTATTTATTATTTCTTGATTTTTCCTAGATAACGATTGTTTACATATAAAATTAGAAACGGAATTACTTTTCTTTTCCTGAATTTGTTTAACAGTAGACATTAATTTAGTTTTTTCTTGAGTATCAGCAATTTTCTTTATATCTTTACCATTAAATAATACTTTTCCTATTTTCACTTCATAATCACGTTTATTACTAGCATAACTAAATAATACTTTTTTTTCTAAATCACTCAATTTTGTTTTAGGAACCAATCGTCCATCTTTAACACATAAAGATATGTTTTTTATAAGATAATTATTTGTTTTTTTTAGTTTTACACTTATACCTTTTATTTCTAACATTTATTATCACCTACTATACACAATTTTATCAAATTTATAATAAGATGTCATCAATCAAAATAAAAATCACTTGTTAATTACTACTATAATTTCATTTTGCCACACCAGTGGAAATAGAAGTTGCTTGATTTGATATATCAGTATTTAATTTATAAAATACTCCTGCTGGAAAATCAATTACTATCGGTCCCTTACTTCCCATAAATCTAGCATCTTGACAACTAACTTCAAACTCCGCAACTGCTGTTATAAGCATAGGATTAGAGCCAGTATTATCAAGAACTATATTACTAGTACTAACAACAGTATCCCCTATTTTTAAATCAGCTGTTTTACCTGAACCAAAACTAGCAGGATAATAACTAGGTTTAAATTTAAAAGTAAAGGAAGCTTTTGGTGTGCTTATACAAGCAGAAGTGTTTTTCATAGCATTAGAATAACCAACTATACTACTCGCCGCATTAAAATCTTCATTAATAGATGGCTCAGGATAAGTTACCTCACTAGATGTTTCCCCAGTACCAGAATCTTGTGAATCAGAAGTCACCTTTTTTCCATTACAGTCAGAGAATGAAGATAAAGGTTTCGTTTTACTTACTAAACTAGAAGGATTACCTGTTTTATATAATGTATCTTTTGCTATATTTTGAACACCAAAATAACTATTTTCTTTCTGTTCAACCAATTGAACGGAATATTTTAATTCATAAAAGCCACTAGATACACCATTTGAATAATATTCTTCATCTTTTGTAACTCTTACATAAGACTTATTTGTTAAATAAGTACCTCCATTAGGAGCTTTTCCTTGACCATTCGTTGATAAATCAAAATCATCTAAATAAATACAAACAGCACCACAAGAACCTGATGGTTTATATTTAGACTCAGAACTAACTTTATACTCAGCTAAAGATATCATTCTTTTAGCATCTTCAACATAAGTTTTCTCTTTACTCTTCTCAGTAACACCAACAACATTAGGAACTGCCATTAATGCTAGTACTGCTAAAATCGATATAGTAGCTATTAATTCAACCAAAGTAAAACCATTATCTGTAAGTGGTTTTCCAATAAATTTAAGAGTTTTACTATCAAATTTTGTTTTCTCATAATCAATAATTAAACTATCTTCCTCTTTAAGCATATTTTTCATTTCTTTAGCAAAAAAATTTGTTTTCCGACATTCTTTTGAGAAGGATTTTTTATATACACAATTGGAAATTGTATCATTTTTAATTTCTTGTAATTTTTTAACAGTTGATATTAATTTATTTTTCTCTTTTTTGTTAGATATTTCATTGATATTTTTACCATTATATAATATTTCACCAAATTCTATTTCATAATCATATCTATTTTTTGCATAATCAAATAAAATTTGTTTTTCAGCATTGCTTAATTCTGTTTCTGGTACTAATCGCCCATTTTTTACATATAAAGATATATTTCGTATGAGATAATTATTTGTACTTTTTAACTTAACACTTACATTCTTTATTTCCAACATCTACTATCACCTATTATAGTGTAACAGATTTACAATAAAATGTCATTAGACAATAAAAATAATATCTTCAATAATTCATTTATATTATTTTTTTTAAATTTTCTTTTTCTTTCAATATTGGTAAAGACAAATCATCAGAAAATATAGAATCATATCTAAATATAGCAAATCCTCCATATCTAGTAGCATTTCTACTGAGAATTACTTGTCTCATAATAATATCATCTTCATCACACCACTCATTAATACCACCTTTTGCATACTTATCTTGTTGATTTACTTTATAAAAAGCAAGTGCTGGCATAAGTAATATTTTATTATTCTTAATTAAATCATTCCACTCTGCTAAAACCTGATAAAATGGTTGCACCTCATTATTAAAGCCATAATATATTTGGGGCATTAAATAATCTACATATCCATCTTCACTTCCCCATTTCTTAACATCAGCAAAATTCTTACTATAATTATTAGAAATATTTCCTTCTGGACTTATTCCAAATAAAACATTATGTTTCTTAGTAACATCATGTACCCTCTTTACTAAATCATTAACTTGCATCAAGTGATACTCTTCCAAAGAAATATCATTATTTTTACTATATTCCCGAAAGTTTTCTAGATCTATTGTTGAATTTGGATAAAAATAATCATCAAATAAAATTCCATCAACAGAGTAATTAGATACTATTTCTGATATTCCCTCAACTATTAATTTCTTAACTTCTTCACTAGCGGGATTATAAAATATTCCTCCTTCACTAATTTGAACACTATTAGTATTTAATAATGAATATGCTTTATTTTTCTCACTTATAGTACTTATATCATTATTATTTCTAATCCTATAAGGATTAACCCAAGCATGTACTTCTATATTTTTCTCATGACAACGCTTAATAAAATACGCTAAAACATCATATCCAGGTGTTATCCCTTCACTACTAGACACACTACTACTCCAAGGAAATAACTTAGATTCGTAGATAGCATCAGAAAAACTTCTAACTTGTAAGATTAACATATTAAATTTATATTCATCTAATGTACTTACAATGTTATCTACACTCTTTTTACTATCAGATACATTTGTATTTTTAACATACTTTTGTAATTCTATATAACTAAAAAAAACAGCTTTTTTCTCTTTAACTACTTCTACTTTTCTCTCACTTTTTTCTTTATTAGGTATTAAAAGAAGTATACAAAAAAGAATTAGCACTATTAATATTAATTTTTTCATATTATCACCAATACTAATATATACTAATTCTTTTAAATATTTTGTCTATTTAACGTTCTCATTTTCAATAAAAAATAAATGCTTATTTTTATAGAATGCATAAAAAACTTGTTTTGCAGTAACATTATTATCTTTTAATCTTTTATTTAACCATTCCTCATCTTTACCAATTTGAACTAAAGTTTCTTTATCTACTTTCCCATCTAATATAACTGGTAAAGGATAACTATGATCCTTATCTTTTAAAAATACAGAAAGTTTACCACTTGTCTCTAAAATAGCATAATCTACTTCTTCTAAACTTTTTATACTCTTTTCTCTTAATTGTGTCAACAAATCATCTAAATTATATCTTTGATTTAACATCTCTTCAAAATTTACTTTTCCCCTATTAATAATAATAGATGGTTCTCCCTCTATCTTTTCTCTTATATCCGGACTTTTTAAAGATATTTTCGCAGTTATTATTTGAATAATAACAAGAGCACAAATAGGTACTAATGATATAAATACATTAGATTTGTATTTATCAATTGCCATAGCCGCTAACTCAGCTATTAAAATAGAAACTATCAAATCCATAATTGATAACTCTCCAATTTCTCTTTTTCCCATAAATCGATATACAATAGCAATTACAAAATAAAATAAGATTGTTCTATATAAAACAATAAGGATATCCATTAAATCACCTCTCTATTATTATGAATAATAGTATATTTTTTTATACATTAACATAATATCTAGTGGAGGATTATTATGAATATTAAAAACTTTTTAAAACATTTTTTAGTAACAACAATTGTAATTTTTTTGAACTTATTCTTTATTTCTACTCTATACTATTTTAATATTTTATCAACTAGTATAGTAAATTATTTAAGACCATTATCTATTTTAATTATCTTGTTTATATCAAGTTATAGACTTGGTAAAAAATTAGAAAAGAACGGATATCTAGAAGGTTTAAAACTAGGTGGTACCACAATCATACTATTTCTAATTATCTCAATAATATTTTTCAGAAGTTATTTTAAGATAAGATTAGTTTTATATTATATTATTTTACTAATAACTTCTATTCTAGGAAGTATGATTGGTATTAACAAAGAAAAAAAATAAGCTAAAACAAAATAGCTTATTTTATTTTGAACTAGAAAATTGCTTTTAATAGTCCAAAGGATACAACCATCATAATAATACTAGCCATTAATACTCCGAGTACTATTGCTAAAAAAGATTTCTTTTTATCCATATCAAGAACTGACGCTATTAAACAACCTGTAAAAGCACCAGTTCCTGGTAATGGTATACCTACAAATAAAGTTAAACCAAAATACCCGTACTTTTCAATACTTTGTTTATTTTTTTCTACTTTTTTATGAAGATAAGTACTAAATCCATTAAATAAGTTTCTTTTTTCTAAAAAATCTAATATTGCTCTAAAAAATAATAATACGAGAGGAATTGGTATTAAGTTACCTAAAATAGAAATTATATATGACGGAATAGGTTTAAGTCCTAAAATACTAGCCGCTAACAAACCTCCTCTAAGTTCTGAAATTGGCATAATTGATATTATAAATACAAGCAGTTCTTTTCCATATGGTAAATGTCCTAAGAAAGAAAATGTTGATAGAAAGAAATTTATTATATTATCTACCATATTCCTTACTACCTTTTATATACTTTTTCTTTTCTAAATCATACCAAATTTGACTAGCTATAAATATTGAAGAATATGTACCAGAAATTAGCCCTATAAACAAAGCTATATTAAAATTAAATATTTCATATGAACCAAATAAAATCATCATAATAACTGGTAACATAGTAGTTATTGAAGTAATAATACTTCTACCTATTGTTTGATTTAAACCTAAGTCTACTACATTTTCTATATCAGTTTGACTACCTACTTTACAAGACTTTAAATTCTCTCTAATTTTATCAAAAGCCACTATAGTATCATTAATAGAGTAACCAATAATTGACAATAAAGCCGCGATAAACATATTAGAAACTTCTAATCTGGTAACACTGAAAAAGAAAACCATCATCAAAACATCATGAAAAAGTGCTACCAAACCACTAATGGCATAATTAAATCTAAATCTAATTGAAATATAAATCACAATTCCTATAAAAGATAATATAAGTGAAAATATCATATTCTTTATTAGTTCCCTCTTCGCAATATTCGAAACAACACCAATATCACTACTTGCTTGATACTTATCTTTTATATAATTTTCTAATTTAATCATTTGTTTCTGACTAAGTACTTCTTTTACTTTTACATCTACAAGTCCCTTAGAATTACTTGAATAATTATACATGCGATAACCCTTATCAGATAAATCTTTTAAAAGAGCATTCTTACTTATTTCTTTTTGTATTGTAATTGATGTACCACCCTTAAAATCAACTCCTAAGTGAAGTCCTTGGAAAATTAAAGATAAACTTCCAATTACTATTAAAATACAAGTTATAATATATACTTTTTTTCTGTTCCTAATAAAATGAAATTGATATGTATTTTTTATTTTTCCAATAAATATATTAGTTTTATCAGAAAAATATCCTGTATCCATAAATACTTTAAGTAATTTTCTCATTACGAAAACCATAACAAATAATGTAACTAGGATACTTATAATTAATGTTGTCGCAAAACCCTTTACACTACTTTCTCCAAATATAAATAAAATTATAGCTACAAAAAGAGTTGTTATATTAGAATCTAGAATAGATACAAATGAATTTTTATTACCATCTTCAAAGGCTTTTTCTAAACTTTTACCAGATCTTAATTCATCTTTTATTCTAGAAAAACTTATAACACTTGAATCGATTGCCATACCTATTCCAATTACAACTGCCGCAATTCCAGGTAATGTTAACACTCCTCCAATGAGCCAAAAGAAGAACAGTACTAAGAAAGAATATATTACAATTCCAATAGAAGAAATAACTCCAGCAAATCTATATAAGGCTATCATTAAAACCATAATAAGTAAAACACCAATAATTCCTGCTGTTGCTGTTTTTTCTAACGACTCCGAACCAAGCGAAGCCGAAACCATTTTTGATGATAATTCCCTCATTTTAACTGGAAGACTACCAGAATTAATTAAATCAGTCAAATTTTCTACTTCTTCATCAGTAAAATTTCCTTGTATTATAACGTCAGATGCAAATCCTTGTGATACAGTAGCAGCACTCAAGCAGTTTGAATCAACACTTCCACAACGACTACTCTCTTTCTTAAAGCTATCTTTTGCATCATTATAATCAAGCCATATTACAATTGTTTGATCTTTACTTTTGCTTATTTTATTAGTTACATCATAAAATTTTTCTTTATCTTTAACACTAAGAGAAACAGCTGGATTACCTGCTGCATCTTGTGATATCTTAGCTCCTCCACTTGTTAAAACATCACTTGTCATTAACAAATTATCTTCTGTATCTCTAAAAGTTAAAGTCGCAATAGTTGAAAGCTGTCTACGAGCTTCATCTTTATTTTTTACACCAGCTAATTTTATACGAACTTTATCATTACCTTCAACAATTATTTCTGGTTCACTAACCCCTAGTGAGTCAATTCTCTTACTAAGTATCTTATATGTTTGATTTATTTTCTCTTTATTCATTTTTGTACCATCTATAGCTTCTATCTGATACAAAACTTCAAATCCTCCTTGTAAATCTAACCCATATTTTAAATTTTTACATAATATTGGTAACAAACTAATCATACCAATAGTAATAATTACAATAAATGCAATATATATTTTATTTTTTCTCAAAATTTCATCTCCTAACACAAATTAAAATAAGATAAAATTTTTAGAAATCATCTTTACATAAATATAACTCTTTATACCTAAGAACTAATAAATAATTTTGTTTCCTTTTGAAAACAAATAAACCATAAAGAAAAATTGAAAAAATTAAAGTAAAATATGTTAATGAAAAAAATTTTAATTTTATTGTGTTAGGAATTTTTCTTATAACAGCCTCTTTTATTTGTGAATCATTTTGATAAAAATCATGATTATCTTTTTTTTCGTTATAATTTATTTGATTTGTATTGTTATTAACTGATAAACTATAAAAAGAACTATTTTGTTTTAAAAATAGTGATAATATAAAAATAAAAATTGTAAAAAGTATTTTATTTTTTTTCATATTTCTCTCCTAATAGTATATAATTAATAGTTTATCTTAATTTATTAACCTCCTCTATAGATAAGCCAATATATTTTGAAATAGACTCAACTAATACATTATCTTTTAACATATTTTTAGCTATTTCAATATTTTTTTCTTTATTCAATCTCTGCTAATGCTAAAATATATTTTTCTTTTTTCTGTTGGTGATGATGTTATAACAAAAAAATATCAATCAAATAAATTGTATTTTTTTACAAAATCATACTACTTATTTTAGCGTATTAATTTCATCTTCCGTTAAACCGGTAGAGTCAACAATAATAGACATATCTACTTTATTCCTTACTAGACTTTTAGCTATTTCAATATTTCTCTCATTTTTTCCTTCAGATATTCCCTCAGCTTTTCCTTCTGCTTTTCCTTCTTCTCTACCTTCTGCCTTTCCTTGTGATAGCCCATCTCTATATCCTTGATCTCTTAATGCCCACTCTTTATCGT
>URHJ01000029.1 GCA_900547465.1 uncultured Mycoplasmatota bacterium
TAAACAAAGATCCAGAATTTAGAGAGTATATGAGTGCAGAAGAAGATGCAAGAAAGATGGAAAATTCACATTTAGATGAGGCTATGAATAAAGGAATGGAAAGAAGGAACCTTGAAATAGCTAAGAATATGCTGAATGAAGGTATAAATTTAAGTGTTATAGCTAAATGTACAGGTTTAACAGAAAATGAGATTAATTCATTAAAGTAGTTAAATTAAGAGATCAGGTTTTTAATAATAAAGAATGAAGGATTTTAATTGACAAATTTCATATTTTATGATATAATTTGCAGAACAATGAGAGATAGCTTGAGATTGTAATCATAAGAACAAAAGGGGGATTTTTATGAATTCAATTACTTTAACAAAAAAGCAGTTAAATAGTTTAACTAGACTTGATGTTGGTAGTGCAAAAAATTCTGAAGGTGAAATGTATATATTAGATCATGGTAACTGGAATTATAGTGATGGAAGTTTATTATTAAAAAAGTTATTTATTGCTGATGGTGAGGCTATGGCCAATAAACTATTTACTGTTAGTTTATTAGGCGATAAAAAAGAAGATATTGATATGAATGAATTAGTAATTCCTAATAATTTAGCAGTTGTTAAAAATGAGGTTATAGGATTTACTGTTCCTTTAATACCAGAAGCAAAGAACTTAAAGGTTATTTTGGATAATCCCAAAATAGATAATAGTATAAAGATAGATTACTTATATAAAGTTGGTAAAATGTTAAAAAAAGTTAATTCCTTGAATAGAAGAAAAATTATAAATTTGACGATTGGTGATTTGCATGAAGATAATATTTTAGTTACTAAAGATCATGATATTAGGGTAGTAGATTTGGATAGTGCCTATTTAGATACTAGTTATCCAACTCCATCGTTTTATTTGAGAAATAGTGAAATAGGAAATTTTAGAAAATATAAGTTTAATAGTTCTGGGATTGTATATCCTACTAAGAATACTGATTTATTGTGTTATAATTCAATGATTTTAAATACAATTTCTAAAAATAGAATTGATAAATTAAGTGTTTCTGATTATTTTTCTTATATAAATTATTTAGAGAGTTTGGGATTTGGTCAAGATATTGTTAAATCATTTAGAAGAGTTTATACTAATGGTGAAAATATAAATCCAGCTGATTATTTAGATCAAGTTCCTGAGGAAAAAATGGGTGAAGCTATATATAAAGTTTATGAATTGAAGAAGCAAAAAGGAAAAGTTAAATAAAATAATTGAAAAAAAGTATTAGATAGAGTA
Organism: uncultured Mycoplasmatota bacterium; assembly: GCA_900547465.1. Taxonomy (GTDB): domain Bacteria; phylum Bacillota_I; class Bacilli_A; order RF39; family UBA660; genus UMGS995. The sequence goes on from URHJ01000029.1 coordinate 1,270, forward strand.
TACTACTTGTAGATGTTTTGAAACCGAGGAGTATATAAATAGAAATTTATAGAGATGTTATGGTTGGTGGAAATAACAAGTTTCTTTTATAGAAGGTAGCGGTGGAGCATGATTATTGAAATTAGTAGATAGTCCCGGATTAATTCCGTTATCATGATTGAGGTTTTTATAAACAAATTAAGGTGGTACCACGATACTATTCGTCCTTAGGGATGGATAGTATTTTTTTTGGAGGTGAATTTATGCAAGAAGCAATTGATGAGTTTTTAGAATATACCAGTTCATTTTTTACATTATTAAATGATTCATATGATATTTATAATATAAACTTGAAAATTAATCATACTTTTCGAGTCATGGACTTATGTGGAGAGATTGCAGAATCATTAAATTTAACAAAAGAGGATATTACTTTAGCAAAGTTATGTGGGCTTTTGCATGATATAGGAAGATTTGAACAATGGAATAGATATAAAACATTTGTAGATTCAAAGAGTGTTGATCATGGTGACTTTGGTGCGAAACTTTTGAAGGAAAAGAACTTTATACGACGATTCAATAATGATGAAAAGATAGATGATCTTATTATCAAAGTTGTAAAAAATCATAATAAATATGAAGTGGAAGATGATTTGACTAAGAGAGAAAAACTTTTTACTAATATAGTAAGAGATGCTGATAAAACAGATATCTTATATTTATATACTATTAATGATATATCAATTGATGTAGGTTCAGATTCATTTTCTGACAGTGTGCTTGATTGTTTAAAAAATCATAAATTAATAGATAGACGATTAAAAAAGACTAAAGCAGATACTTTATCTGTTTCATTAGCATTTGTTTTTGATATTAATTATAAAAAGACTTTTGAAATTTTAAGAGATAGGTCATATCTTGATAAAGAAATAGATATTTATATAAATAAAACTACTAATCAAAAATTAAAAGAGCAATTAAATGAATTAAGAAGTATAATTAATAATTACATAGATAGGAGATGTTTATAATGTTAGATAAGAAATATAATCATACTGAAGTAGAAAAAAATAAATATGAAGAGTGGATGGAGAAGGGTTATTTTAAATCAGGTGACTTTAGTAAAAAGCCATACTGTATAATCCTACCTCCTCCAAATGTAACGGGGAAACTTCATTTAGGACATGCTTGGGATGTAACATTACAAGATATTATGATTAGATATAAGAGAATGGAAGGTTATGATGCATTATGGTTACCAGGAATGGATCATGCCGCTATCGCAACAGAGGCTAAAGTTGTAAAAAGACTTAAAGAAGAACAAAATTTAAGTAAAAGTGAAGTTGGTAGAGATAAATTTTTAGATGAATGTTGGAGATGGACTCATGAACATGCAGATACTATTCGTGCTCAATGGGCAAAAATGGGTATTTCACTAGATTATTCAAAAGAAAGATTTACTCTAGATGATGGTATATCTAAAGCTGTAAGAAAGGTATTTGTTGATTACTATAATAAAGGGTTAATTTATCGTGGTGAAAAAATAATTAACTGGGATCCTGCTGCTAAGACAGCTTTATCTAATGAGGAAGTAATATATTCTTTAGAAAATAGTGCTTTCTATCATTTAAAATATAAATTAGTAGATAGTGATAAATATATAGATGTTGCGACAACTAGACCTGAGACATTATTTGGGGATACAGCTGTTGCGGTTAATGAAGAAGATGAAAGATATAAGGATTTTGTTGGTAAGAATGTTATTTTACCAATTGTTAATAAAGAAATACCTGTAATCACAGATGAACATGCGGATATGACTAAAGGTACTGGTGCTGTAAAAATTACTCCTGCGCATGATCCTAATGACTTCGAAGTAGGTAATAGACATAACTTAGAAAGAATTGTTATCTTTAATGACGATGCTACTATGAATGAAAATGTTCCTTTAAAATATCAAGGAATGAATCGTGAAGAAGCAAGAGAAGAAGTAATTAAAGATTTAAAAGAAGCTGGCTTATTGTTAGAAATTGAACCTTTAACTCATGAAGTTGGACATAGTGAGAGAACTGGTGTAATGGTTGAACCAATGATAAAGAAACAATGGTTTGTTAAAATGAGACCTTTAGCAGATCAAGTTTTAGAAAATCAAAAAAGTAGTAAGACTAAAGTTCATTTTGTACCTAGTCGTTATGAAAAAACTATGAATCACTGGATGGAGATTACATATGATTGGTGTATTTCTAGACAATTATGGTGGGGACATCAAATTCCAGCTTGGTATAAGGATGATCAAGTATATGTTGGAATGGAAGCTCCAAAAGAAGAAGGTTGGGTACAAGATGATGATGTTTTAGATACTTGGTTTTCATCTGCTTTATGGCCATTCGCAACACTTGGTTGGCCTGATAATACAGAATTGTTAGAAAGATATTATCCAAATAATTGTTTAGTTACTGGATATGATATTATTCCATTCTGGGTTAATAGAATGACATTCCAAGGAGAAGAGTTACTTGGTAAGAGACCTTTTGAAGATTGTTTGATTCATGGATTAATTCGTGATAAACAAGGACGTAAGTTTTCAAAAAGTTTAGGTAATGGTATTGATCCATTTGATATGATTGATTTATATGGAGCTGATTCTCTTAGATATTATTTAGCAACTGATGTAAGTGCTGGAACAGATATGAAGTTTGATGAAGATAAAATAAAAGCTACTTGGAATTTTATTAATAAATTATGGAATGCTTCTAGATTTACTTTAATGAATATAGAGGGATTAACTGAAATAAATTTAGATAATTTAAAACCAGAAGATAAATGGATTTTAACTAAATATGAAAATACGATACATACTGTTAAGAAGTTTATGGATAAATATCAATTTAATAATGTGGGTAGTGCTATTTATGACTTTACTTGGAATTATTTCTGCGATTATTATATAGAAATGGCAAAATATTCAATTGATGATATAACAACTAAATCAGTTTTATGTATTGTATTGACTGGAATATTAAAATTATTACATCCATTTATGCCATATGTTACAGAAGAAATTTATCAAATGTTACCTGTTAAAGATAATGAATCAATTATGATTTCTTCATATCCAAAATATCAAAGTAAATTTATATTTGAAGATGTTGAAAAAATAGTTGATGATCAAGTTGAATTTATTAAAAAGTTTAGAAATGTAAAAGCAGAAAATAATATAACTAAAGATATGAAAGTAATGTTTTCTACAGACGATGATAATGAACTTATTGTTAAGATGTTGAAGTTAGATAATAATTTAGTAAAAGAACCATTGGGAATGAAAGCATATAAAGTTTTCTCAGAGAGAATTCAAGCTCAAATATTCTTTGAAAAAATAGAAACAGAAGCAGATAAAGCACAAACAGAAGCAGCAATTAAAACATTGGAAGCATCTATTGCTAGAAGAGAAAAATTATTATCAAATGAAAACTATGTTAATAAAGCACCTAGTAATATTGTCGAAATGGATCGTAAAAAGTTAGAAGAAGAAAAGAAAAAACTAAAAGAATTACAATCATAATGATAATTAAGAAGAAATTAAAAATAGTTTCTTCTTTTTTTTCGACAAATTATTTGATTAGTATTTGTTACTATATACGTGGTGATGATATGAAAAGATTATTTTTATTTATGGCAGTAGCAGTTGTTTTAGGAACATTTACAGGAAAGTTTTTATTTTCTAAAGTTAAGAGTGATAGTACTGTTTTCTCAGAAAGAGAAGATATTTACTTCTTACAAGAAGGAGTGTATTCATCAGAAGAATCACTTAACTCTAATACAAAGAATATTAATCCTAAGTTAGTTGTTAAGGAAGATAATAAATATTATGTTTATGTAGGAATAAGTAAAAATTTAGAAGTTATTAAAAAAATAAAAAATATATATGATAAGAAAGGGTACCCGACATATCAAAAATTAGTTAAAGTAGGTAATACTGAGTTTCTAAGTAACGTTGAACAATATGATCTGTTATCTAAAGGGGCAAATAAAGATAATGATTTATTAACTATTCAAGATGTTGTTTTATCTAATTATGAAGAATTAGTTAAGGGATAATTCTATTTTTTTCTAATAATATATACGAGGTGGTAGAATGTATCGTGTAAGGGAATTGCCTAAAATAGAAAGACCTAGAGAAAGACTTTTAGAAGTAGGTGCTTCTAATTTAAGCAATGAGGAACTTTTAGCAATTATCTTGAAAAATGGAACTACATCTAAAAATGTAAAACAATTAAGTGGAGAGGTATTAAAAGAATTTGGTGGAGTTTATGAATTAAAAAATGTAACAGTTGAAAGATTAAAAAAAATAAAAGGAATAGGAGATGTAAAAGCAATAGAAGTAGTTGCGGCAATTGAATTTGGAAAAAGAATATTTTTATCAAAAAATGATCATAATAAAAAGAGAATGATGAATGCTAAAACAATTTGGGAAGAGACTAAATATTTGTTTTATGATAAGAAACAAGAAAATTTATATTGTCTTTATTTTGATAATAAGCAGAAACTAATAGGAAAGAAATTAATGTTTATTGGTACAATTAATAGAATTATTGTTCACCCTAGAGAGATATTTAAAGAAGCTTATTTGTTAAGTGCATCAAGTATTGTTTGTATTCATAATCATCCATCAGGAGATGTAACTCCTTCAAGAGAAGATAAAGAATTTACTAAAAATTTAGTAGAAATAGGAAAAATACAGGGGATACCAGTAGTGGATCATATTATCGTTAGTGAAGATGAGTATTATAGTTTTTACGATTCTTTTGATAAATTTTAGGTTTTATTATTGTAAGAAAAAATAAATTATATTATAATAGGTAAGAGTTCAAGAGGTGATGTTAATGTATTATAGACGTCAGAAAAAACAAAGAAATATTATTATTTTTATTAGTTCGATAGTTATTTTTTTATTACTTTCTGTTTCACTATATTTTAATCATAAAGATAATATTATTGAGTCTTATTTAAAGGATATTTGTATGGTTGTAGAAAAGGTAGTTATGTATCCTTTTACAACTTTAAATAAAGAGAAGGGCGAAGATTTATCAAAGAGTTATGTAATACAAAAAAATGTAAATCAGTCTTTAGAAAATGAAATACAAGAGTTGAAAAATGCTTTGGAATTAAAAGAAACATTAACTGAATATGATAGTATAACTACTACAGTTTTATCTAGAAATAAGAGTTATTGGTTTAATACTGTTACAATAGATAAAGGAAGTAGTTCTGGTATTAAGAAAGATATGGCTGTTGTTACGAAAAATGGATTTGTAGGTAAGATTCATAAAGTTAGTAAAAACTCTAGTGAAGTAAAATTAATTACAGCTGATGATGTTAATTATAAAGTATCAGTTTCTATAACAACATCTAGTGGTGATACTAATGCAATTTTAAATGGATATGATAAAAAATCAGGTCTTTTAAAGGTTGTAGGTGTTGATAAAACTTCTGATGTAAAAGAGGGAGATGTTATTTTAACTAGTGGACTTGGAGGAAAGGAACCTAGAGGAATTTATATAGGAATTGTTAATGGGATTAAAACTGATAAATATAATTTAAGTAAAACTTTATATTTGAAAACAGGACAAGATTTTTCTAATATACATTACTTAACTGTATTAAAGGAGAAAACATCATGATAGTATGTATGATTATATTGGTTGTATCCTTTTTACTTGATGGGATTTTAACAAACTTTTTACCATTTAGTGTAGGGGATTTATCACTTTTTACACCACTTACAACAATAGTTGCGATAGTTGTTTTATATCCACTTTTTTATAAACAAGAAAAAAAATATTATATTTTGAGCTTTGTAACTGGTATTATTTACGATTTATTTTATACAAATTTATGGTTTTTTGATGGCTTTATGTTTTTATTTATTGCGTTTATAGTATGCTATTTATCTAGAGTTATGGGAGATAATTATTTAAAAATATTACTACAAATTCTTGTAATAATAATTATTTATGAGATAAGTTTTGCATTACTTATTGCTTTGTTTAATTTAGTACCTATGACAATAGAGAGAGTGCTTTATAAAATATCTCATAGTCTTATATTAAATTTAATTTATGGAGAGGTACTATACGTAATTATAAAAGCTTTACCTAAAAAAGCTAAGAAAATAAGAATTAGTTAGCATAATTCTTTTTTTTTGTCATATTATTTTGTAAGGAGATTAAATAATATGAATGTTAATGATTATCGTAGTAGTACTAGTAAAAAGGTAGAAAAGAGATTGGTTTTAAAAAAGAGTGTACGTAAATTTATAAATCGATGTTTAATAGTGATTATTTTATTTTTAGGTTGTTTAATTATGGTTAAAAGCAATACTTCTTTTAAAAGTAAAATAATTGATTATGTGTATTCTGATAGTTTTAAGTTTACAAAGTTAAGATCTATTTATGAAAAATATTTTGGAAAAATACTTTCAGCAGATAAGGTTGTTCCTGAAGAAAAGAAAGTTTTTAATGAAAAAATAAGTTATAATTCAGCAAATGTATATAAAGATGGAGTTAAGTTAGCAGTTAGTTCTAATTATATGGTTCCAACACTAGAAAGTGGTATTGTAGTATTTATGGGAGAAAAAGAAGGATATGGTAATACTATAATTATAGAGCAAATAGATGGGATTGACGTTTGGTATTCTAATATTAAATCTAATCAAGTAAAAATGTATGATTATGTAGAGAAAGGTTCCATGCTTGGAGAGGTTAGTGGTGATACTTTTTATATGGTGTTTCAAAAAGATGGGAATTATTTAAATTATAAAGACTATATCTAGATATTTTTATGTTAGTCCCATTTTTTTAATATTTTCACTTTTAGCAGTATTAATAGGGGCATTTATGCCATTTTTATTATTGGTAGGTTTAATATTAATACATGAAGTAGGACATTTCCTTACTGCTTTCTTATTAGGAATAGAAGTAGATAAGATTTATTTGTATCCATTTGGAGGAATATCAAAATTTAATATTTCATTTAATGAATTATTATGGAAAGAGTTTTTGATACTTGTAATGGGACCTATAATGCAAGTAGTGGGGTATATATCTATTACTCATATTTCGTATTTTTCATCTTATTTTGATTTAATTAGAATCTATCATTATAGTATATTGTTTTTTAATCTATTACCTATATATCCATTAGATGGTGGTAAATTATTGAATTTATTATTATCTTATAAATTTTCTTTTAAAAAGAGTTTTTTAATATCTATCTTTTTTTCATATCTTACTGTTTTTTTATTCTCAGTATATTTTTTATATAAAGATTTTTCACTTAATATTATAATAGTAATTAGTTTTTTAATTTATAAAGTTAGATCAGAGTTTAAGCAAAAAGATTATATGATGGATCGTTTTTTACTGGAAAGGTATTTATATAATTTTCATTTTAAAAGAAGAAAAAACATTTCAAATGTAGATGATTTTATGAGAAATTGTAATCATTTAGTAAAGAAAAATGGTAAATATTATACTGAAAAAGCTATTTTATCAAAGAAATTTAAGAATAAGTGTTGACTTTTAAAATTGGGCTATGCTATAATCTTATTACTGACTGAGTTATTGGTTAGTTAGAGATGGGGCATTAGCTCAGCTGGGAGAGCGTCACGTTTGCACCGTGAAGGTCAGCGGTTCGATCCCGCTATGCTCCACCATTTTGAATTTAACGTTGAGAAATCGACGTTTTTATTTTATCTGCCGATTTAGTTTAGTGGTAAAACAGATCCTTGGTAAGGATCAGAGACAAGTTCAATTCTCGTAATCGGCACCATAGGGAAATCCGCTCGAACTTTTTATAAGTTTCGAGAATAAATAGACAATCAATTCTAAATTAGGATTGATTTTTTTCTTGTTTAGAAAAAAGTCGTTTCAAGAAAGGATTGATTAAAATGGTTAATGTTATCAAGCAAGAAGTTAGAATGGAAGAATCATTAAGAAAGAGATTAGAGTTTATATGTGAATTTTGTAAGGTCAAATCAACAATTATTAATGGTAATTTAAGAATGATAGATAAAACTAATCTTACATATCTAGAACCACACAGAATTATAATTAATGGTATAACTTTCCTAGCTTTTAATTATTCTAATGAGATATTTATAGAAAACTTAAATAATAAAATTAAATTATCTGAATTAGAAAATTATTTAAAGAATATTTAACAAAAATTGACACTTAATACATTTTATGTTAGAATATGAAATCAATTAAGGGGGATTTCATATGTCAGAAAAAAAATACTTATTACTATTAAAGAAACAATTACAAAATAAAAGAGTAATTTGTGGATATAATCAAAATGATTTTGGACAAACTGTCATTACGACAGGTTCACCTAGAAAATATAATGATGATAAAATAACTTATGTAAATCAAAAATCAATGAGTGAATACGATTATATTTCAAAACAAATGCAATCTGCAAAGAGAAGATAAAATTATAAGGTGTCAGTAGTATTAAACAATTAATACTTTTGACACCTTTTTATATTAAGGAGTTGAAATTTAATGAATGAAGAAAAGAAAATAGCAGGACTTTATATTAGAGTTAGTACTGAAGATCAAGCAAGAGAAGGATTTAGTTTACCAGAACAAGAAAAAAGACTTCGTGCTATGTGCGAATATAAGAATTATGAAATTTATAAAGTTTATAAAGATGCTGGTATAAGTGCTAAAACCGGGAATAAAAGACCTGCATTTGAAGAATTATTACAAGATATTAAAGATAAGAAATGTAATACTATTGTTGTATTAAAACTAGATAGACTTACAAGAAGTGTTTATGATTGGGAAAATATTATTAAATTTTTAGAACATCATCAAGATTACGGTGTTGACATTGCTGA
>URHJ01000030.1 GCA_900547465.1 uncultured Mycoplasmatota bacterium
ATAATCTATAATTATTTCTGGAGATAGAGTTGTTTTTACATAATTTTCAATAATTTTTTTATAAATAAGCATCACCATTAAAAATATATGAAATAAGTTTTTAATTATGTGATAAAATATAAGTAGAAGGAGGCAGTTATTATGAGAAAGAAATTAAATAGGAAAAAGAGTCCATTATTAGATGAAATAGAACAAAGAAGAATAGTTGGGATTTTATTTGTAGTTGCTTTACTATTTATAATTTTATTTGTAAAACTTTATGTTGTAATGATTGTTGACTCTTCTAAATATAAGAAAAAATTAGATAAACTTTCTTATAATACTGTTGAAGGTAGTAGTGCTCCTCGTGGTAGGATTTATGATAGAAATCATAATATATTAGTTGATAATATTGCGGTTAAGACAATTTATTATACAAAGAGTAAAAAAGTGTCTAGTAGTGAAGAAGTTAAGCTTGCTTATAAAGTTAGTCCTCATTTAAATTTAGATTTATCAAAATTAACTAGTAGGGCTAAAAGAGAATTTTATGTAGAAATCCATCCTAAGATTGCGAAAAGTAAAATTAAAGATAGTGAATGGGAAAAATTAAAACAAAAGAAATTAGATGCGACTGATATTAAGAATTTAAAGATAGAACGTATTACTGATGATGAGATTAATTCTATGAATGATTCTGATAATAAAGCTGCTTATTTATATTACTTAATGAATAAAGGTTATGCTTATGATGAAAAGACAATTCGTACAGGTGATGTTACAGATGAAGAGTATGCATATATTTCTGAAAATAATGAAGAATTAACTGGTTTTAATACTAGACTTGATTGGGAGAGAGTTTATCCTTATGGAGATACATTTAAAACTATTCTTGGTAAGGTTTCATCTGCTTCTCAAGGACTTCCTGTTGAAGAAAAGGAATATTATTTAAAACAGGGATATTCATTAAATGATAGAGTTGGAATTAGTTATATTGAGAAACAGTATGAAACATATCTTAGAGGAACTAAGGCTTTGTATGAAGTTATTAATAGTAATGAATTAAAATTGGTTTCTGAGGGGAAACGTGGTAATGATATAGTTTTAACTATTGATATAAATTTACAAAAACAACTTGAGGAAATACTTACTGATGAGGTTACAAAGGCAAAGAGTGAGGCTAATACACAGTATTATGATCATTCTTCAGCAATCATACAGGATCCTCAAACAGGTGAAGTGTTAGCTATGGCATCTAAGCAAATTGTAAATGGTACGATAGTAGATAATACTTCTAGTATTTTAACGTCTCCAGTAACACCTGGTTCTGTTGTGAAGGGTGCATCTATGTTAGTAGGATATAATACTGGTGCTGTTAAAATAGGGGAATATAAAGTTGATGAATGTATTAAAATTAAGGGTACTAATGAAAAGTGTTCTTCTCATACATTAGGAAAAATTGATGATATTACGGCATTAGCCAAATCTAGTAATGTTTATCAATTTAAAACAGCTATGCGTGTTGCGGGATACGAGTATAAAAGGGGAATGGGACTTCCTTTGGTTCAAAGTGCATTTGATTCTTATCGTAACATGTATCATTCATTTGGACTTGGTGTTAAAACAGGAATAGACTTGCCAGTTGAAAGTTTAGGTTATGGAGCAAGTCGTGATACTCAAGCGGGTAATTTACTTGATTTTGTTATTGGACAATATGAAACATATACTCCTATTCAACTTTCTCAATATATTTCAACTATCGCTAATAGTGGTAGTAGGATAGAGCCTCATTTATTAAAAGAAGTTCATGAATCAACTAACGATGAGAAACTTGGTAAAACAATTCATGAAGTTAAACCAAAAGTTTTAAATAAAATTGATACCAAAGAAGAATATATGCAAAGAGTTAGAGAAGGATTTTATGCAGTTGTTAATCGTAGTGATGGTTATGGTAGAGGATATATGAATACGGCATATTCTCCAGCTGGTAAGACCGGAACTTCTCAAAGTTTCATAGATACTGATAATGATGGAGTTATTGATAAAGAAACAATTACTTCTAACTTTATTGGGTATGCTCCAAGTGATAATCCCAGAATGTCAATTACAGTAGTATCTCCAAATTCGTCAAGACCTGATACTTCTACTGATCATGCTAGTTTAGTTACACTAAGAATTACTAAGAGAGCAACTGATGCATATTTTGGATTAAATCCATAAAAATAAAGAAAAAAGGCAAAAAACTTTTGCTTTTTTTGATATTTCTGATATAATACCTATAGACGTAAGGAGGGATAACATGGCAAAAGTAGGAAATAGACAAAATAAAACACTAGTTTGTAGTGTATGTGGTGAAGAAAACTATAGAGATGAAAGAAATGTAAAAAATACAACAGACCGTCTAAACTTAAACAAATATTGTCCTAGATGTAGAAAACATACAGAACATAAAGAGAAGAAGTAATAGGAGATTAATATGAAAGTACCTTATAGAAAAGATAATTTACATTCTAGTATTGATTGGGAAAGATTTTTCGAACTACAATCTGGATGTAATACAAAAGTTGAAATGATTCATGATAATAAAAAGGGAAAAGTTAAAACTAAGGTTAGACCAACACGAAAAGGTGGAAGAAGAAAATGATTAATGTAAATGATATTAAAAATGGAATGACTATAATGATAGAAGGTCAAATCTATCAAGTAGTAGAATTTTTACATGTTAAACCAGGTAAGGGTTCAGCTTTTATGAAGACTAAACTTAGAAATATGAGAACTGGTGGTATTGTAGAGAAGACATTTAATACAAATGTTAAGTTCGAAAGAGCAAACATTAATAAACAAAATGTTCAATATCTATATAATACAGGAGATACTTACTTCTTTATGAATATGGATAATTATGAACAATTAGAATTAAGTGCTGATCAAATTGGTGATAATAAAAATTACCTAATTGAAAATATGAATGTGTATGTTATCCTTTATGAAGGAGAACTACTTGGAATAGACTTACCAGATAAAGTTGAATTTACTGTAGTTGAAACTGAACCTGCAGTTAGAGGTAATACAACAAATAATGCACTTAAAGATGCTACTGTTGAAACTGGATTAGTTGTTAAGGTTCCTATGTTTATTGAACAAGGTGAAAAGATCTTAGTTACAACAGCAGATGGTAAGTATTCATCAAGAGCCTAAGGGTTCTTTTTTTCTTGAAAAGTAAAGTTAGATAATATATAATTTATTAAAAAAGGAAGTGCGGTTATGGATAATAAAACAGTTTTAATAACTGGTGGTGCTAGTGGTTTAGGAAAAACCATTTCAAAGTATTTAGCTAGTAGGGGGTGTAATTTAGTAATTTGTTACAATACTAGTGAAGAGAAGGCTATAGAGTTAAGAAAAGAACTTGATGTAGGTAGTACTATTACTATAATTAAATGTGATTTATCTAGTGAAGAAGAGATTAAAAATATGGTTTCGGTATTACATGATAAAAATATTAAAATTGATTATTTAGTTAATAATGCAGCTGTTTGTTATGATTCTTTATATGAAGATAAGACTAAAGAGTTAATGATGAAGACATTTGAGGTTAATACAGTTGGTACTTTTTTACTTAGTAGATTGGTTGCTGATGAAATGTATAAGAATAAATATGGAGCTATTGTTAATATTTCATCTACAAATGGTATTAATAAATATTTTCCAATGACTATTGATTATGATGCTTCAAAAGCAGCACTAAACTCAATTACTCATAATTTATCTTTAGAATATGCACCATATGTAAGAGTTAATGCGGTAGCACCTGGTTGGGTTAAAACAGAAAATGAAATGAAAGACTTAGATATAGATTACATAAAAAGTGAAGAAGATAAAATATTTGTTAGAAGATTTGCAGAAGAGTTAGAGATAGCAAAAGTAGTTGGATTTTTATTATCTGATGATGCTAGTTATATTAATAATCAAATAATTTCTGTAGATGGAGGTACTTATTAATGAAAAAAGAAGAAATTTTAGAATTAGTTAATTCATGTGAAAAAGAGTGTAGCAAAGAGTTTTCAATGCTTGATGAAGATGCTTTTTATAATGCTAGTAAAGTACTAGATGCTTTCCATGAAGAAAAAGTTAGTGAAGTTGATTTTACATCTACTACTGGGTATGGATATAATGATGTTGGTAGAGAAAAGATAGAAAGAATTTTTGCAAAAGTGTTGGGTTTTCCTGATTGTTTAGTAAGAAATCAATTTGTTTCAGCATCGCATGCTTTATCTACTACATTTTTTGCTCTTTTAAGACCGGGGGATATTTTATTATCTATTTCTGGAGAACCATATGATACGTTACATGAAGTTATTGGTATAAAAGATAATCCAAGTAGTTTAAAGTCTTATGGAATAAGTTATAAACAAGTAGATTTAATTAATAATGATTTTGATTATGATAAAATAAAAGAAGTTATTACTGCTTCTAAAATAAAAGTGATTGAAATTCAAAGATCAAAGGGTTATTCTACAAGAAGTAGTCTTTCAATTTCTAAAATACAGAAGGTTACCTCTTTTATAAGAGAGATTGATCCTTCTATTATAATAATGATAGATAATTGTTATTGTGAGTTTGTAGGACGAGATTCTATTTCTGTTTGTGATGTTGATATAGCAGTTGGTTCATTAATTAAAAATCTTGGTGGTGGAATAGCTCCAAATGGAGCATATGTTGCAGGACGTAGTGATTTAGTAGAGTTGGTTGCAGAGAGATTAACTTTACCTGGAGAAGGTAGAGAAGTTGGTCCAACTCTTGGAATAAATAAGAGTATTTTACAGGGATTGTTTTTTGCTCCTAGTGTTGTCAATGCCTCTTTAAAGATAGCTGTTTTAACAGCTTGTGTTTTAGAAAAGTTAGGATATGAAGTTGAACCTAGATATAATGATGAAAGAGTAGATATTGTTCAAAATGTAATATTCAATGATAAAGATAAATTGATTAAGTATGTTCAAGGTATCCAAGCTGGTTCTTTTATAGACGCTCATTCAATTCCAATGGCTTGGGATATGCCTGGTTATGATGATCAAGTAATTATGGCAAGTGGCTCTTTTACACAAGGATCTAGCATTGAAATTAGTTGCGATGGACCAATTAGACCTCCTTATATAGCGTACCAACAAGGATCACTTACATATGAATCTGGTAAGTTAGCTATTATCACTGCGATAGAAAAAATATTAAATATGTAAAAAAAATGTAGAATATTAGAATCTAGTATGATAATATATTAATAGAGAGGAGTGTGTGTGATGTATTCAAGTAGTTATTATGATACTTCTGCAAGTGCAGCAGCTGGAGGTATTATTGGTGCAGTATTTGCATTTTTAGGAGTTTTTATTCTAATAGCTGTAGCTTTAGCTGTACTACAAATTATAGGTACATGGAAGATATTAACAAAAGCTAAACAACCTGGTTGGGGATCTTTAATTCCATTCTATAATCAATATTTATTATGTAAGATTACTGGTGTTAATCCATGGTGGATATTAATTGTAGTATTAAGTCCAATCTTAAATGTTATTCCAATTATCGGTAGTATAGCTTCAATGGCAGTATCTATTTATTTCTTAATTTTACTAAATGTAAGCTTAGCACGTAGTTTTGGAAAAGAAGATAGTTTTGCTGTTGGATTAATCTTACTTGCACCAATTTTTTACTTCATCTTAGGAATAAAAGATGATAATTATCTTGGTGAGAAACCTATGAATGATATAGTATTTAAAAAGGTTTCAGGTAGTATCAATAATTCTAATCAACAAACATCAAATAACTTTGCAACAGGTGAAGATGTAAAATTCTGTAGTAAATGTGGTGCTAAAGTTGATGCTGATACTAAGTTCTGTCCATCTTGTGGAACAGAAATGAATTAAAAAGTTTATTTTAGAATATTTCTAGAATATTCTTTTTTTTTGCTCATATATTGTACCATAAGGAGGATGTTCGTATGATCAACAAACAAAATTTATGGTTTTTAACATTGTTTAGTTTAATATTAGTTCTTAGTGTATATTATATTACTATGCCTAATGATTTATTAGTTAGTAAGGAATCAAATAATGTGGTATCGAAATCAAAGAAATCTAGTGATGATAAAACAAAAACAACTGTAGAAGAGACTAATTCATTGGTAGCACTTAGAGTATCTTTAGAAGAGGAAAGACAAGAGAAAATGGTTAGCCTACAAGAAACATTAACTAATGAAGAATCTTCTACTGATGAGAAAAATACTGCTTATGAACAATTAAAATACTTAAATCAATTACAGGGTGAAGAAGAAAAGATTGAAAAACAAATTAAAGAACAATGTAAATTAGATAGTTTTGTAAAAATTGATGAAAAGAATATAGAAGTAGTCGCAATTAAGGATAAACATGATAGTAGTATTGCTAATAATATCATGCGACTTGTTCAATCCAATTATGATGAAAAAATGTACATCACGGTCAGTTTTAAAAAAAGTTAGGCAAACTAAATGAAACATAATCCTTCTTTCTCATACAATACTTTAGGTAAGTATAAAAGAAGGGAAGAAGAGTATGGCTAAACAAATTTTAACTGCTAGAGAAAGAGAAGTTTTTGAACTTTTGATTTTAAACAAAACAACTAAGGATATAGCTGATGAGTTATTCATTAGTGAAAAGACAGTTAGAAATCATATTTCAAATGTAATGCAAAAACTTGGTGTTAATGGCAGAGCAAGTGCAGTTGTTGAATTGTTAAAATTAAAAGAATTATCATTATAATCGTACTATTAAAGTACGATTTTTCATATGATTAAATAGGTGATGATATGCTAAAGAAAAAGGCTTTAAGAAAAATATTTATTACTACATTAACTGCTTTTATATTACTTGTTACTTATTCTATTCCTAATTTATCTAATAAAGATAATACATTAAAAACAAATTTAGAAATTGAATATATAACAGGGATTGGTACTAACTATATTTATCTTTTAGATAGAAATGGATATTTAGTTAAATCAAGGATATTACTTGATTCTACTGATAAAAAAGAACAGATAAAATTATTATTAAAGAATTTGATAAAAAGTGATAACTCTAAGTTTCCAACTGGGCTAGAAGCTACAATACCAACTGGTACTAAAGTTTTAGATGTTTTTTACGATGAAGAATATGTTACTGTTAATTTTAGTAAAAAACTTTGGGATATAGACGATGATAAAAAAGACAGAATGATAGAATCTATTGTTTATTCTATTATGGATTTAGGTGGTGTTAAGGGAGTAATTTTAGAAGTAGAGGAGGAAATACCTGATGAGTATAACAAGGTTTTAGATAAGAGTATAGGTATTAATAAAACATATAATATAACTTCTAGAAATGATATAAATAAAGTAGTTGTTTATTATATTGAAGATATATCAGGTGATAAGTATTTTGTTCCAGTTACTAAGTATATGAATAAAAAAGATGATAAGATAAAAATAGTAGTAGATGAATTAACTACTAGTTATATTTATGAACCTAATTTAATGAGTTTTTTAAATAGTAATACAAAATTACTTGATTATAAGGAACAGGAAAATTTAATGACAGTTAATTTTAATAATGCAATTTTTGATGGTGATAGTAAGATATTAGAGGAAGTTAGTTATACTTTAGCGTATTCTGTATTTGATAATTATGATGTTTCACAAGTAATAATACAGGTTGATGGTAAAAATGTTGAAACGTTAAGTAGGAAAGATATATCTTAAAATATTTAAAAATTACCAAAATAGACTTGAAACTGACGAGAAAATGTTGTATACTTTTACTTGTCAGTTAGTTATGTCTGCGTAGCTCAGCTGGATAGAGCAATCGCCTTCTAAGCGATCGGTCAGGCGTTCGAGTCGCCTCGCGGACACCATATTGATATTTAAAACGACCATTTGGTCGTTTTTCTTTTGTAAAAAAGTGTAGGAAAAATTTAATTAGCTTCCAATAATATAGTAGGAGGTTGAATTTTTGCTATATGAAAGTAGTGTTACAAGATGGAATAAAAGATTGTGGTGTTTGTTCTCTCTTATCTATTATTAGATATTATGGAGGAGATGTTTCTAAGGAATGTTTAAGAGATTTGACTAATACTACAAAGGCTGGTGTTTCTGCTTATAAATTAGTTGAAGCAGCAGAGAAGTTAGGATTTAGGGTTGAAGCTTTAAATGGCGAAATAGAAAAAATAAATGTAAATAACTTACCTTGCATTGCGCATGTCATCATTAATAAAAGTTATCAACACTTTATAGTTATTTATAAATTAGATTTTGATAGTGGAAAAGTCCAGATTATGGACCCTGCTAGAGGAAAAAAAGTAATATCATTATCAGAATTTAAATTAATGTCTAGTTCTAACTATATCTTTTTATATCCAATCAAAAAGTTACCAAAATTACAACAAAAGCAAATAATAAAAGATACTATTAAAATTTTTGGAAAGTCTAAGAAATCTTACCTTGTATACCTTTTTATATTAACCATATCCTACTTTATTTTAAATGTATTAAGTGCCTTTCACTTTAAATACTTGTTGGACTTTTCAGTTAGTTATTTGGTATCTTATAATATTCCAATCATTAGTTTCTTTGTTTTTCTTATTTATTTTTTTAAGGAATTGTCCTTTTTTCTTAGAAATTTATTATTAGTTAAATTTGGTAATTTATTAGATGAAGTAATTACTACTAAAACATATAAACAAATAGTTCTACTTCCATATCTCTACTATAAAAATAGAACTAGTGGAGAAGTGATCTCTAGAATGCGTGATTTATCTTATGTTAAAAGCTTTCTCTCGGAGTTATTTTGCTCTATCACTACTGATTTATTGAGCCTTTTTATATTTATTGTGTTCTTATTTAAGATTAAT
>URHJ01000031.1 GCA_900547465.1 uncultured Mycoplasmatota bacterium
AATATATTTTTCAAAACAAAAAGAAGGATATTTCCTTCTTATATATTATTGTGAAACCTTTTTGTTTTTCCTTTTAAATTTTTGTAATAATTTTTCTCCAAAGATTTTATCAATTGAATTTGTTTTGTACATGTAGAAGAAATAAATTATCATTCCTACTAATGTGTATATAATTACAATTGGGATATTTATAAATCTATTTGTTGAAGCAATTGGAACAATTAATTTTAAAAGTAGTAATCCTATTACCATTAAAACAGTACCACATAGGGTGTTTATAAATTGCTTTATTGTTTCTTCATAATTTACACCACATAATTTATGTAGGGCAACTAAACATATCATTAAAGATAATGTGTAGCCAATTATTGAAGCTAGAATAGAGCCATAATATGCAGGTAGTCCTAGATGATATAACTCTTTAATTAAGCTTACATTTATTAATGATTTTAAAACTAATCCTGAGAATAAACTTAGAAAAACAACCTTATAATATTTCAATACTTGAGTAATTGTTATTGCGGTTGTGAATAAAGCTGTAATTAGTGCTACAAAAACATAAAATGTTAAAACTGATGGTCCAAATTTGCTAGCTCCATAAAAAATTGTATAGACTGGTTTTGCTAAAAAACTTAATCCTACTGTCATAGGAACAATCATAAATAAAAGCATTTGGAAACTTTGATTAATTTTTCTATGCACATCTTTTGTATTACCAACTACTGATGCTGCTGTTAAGTTTGGTGTTAAGCTAACAATCATACCTGTAGCAATTGAAATTATAATCATGTTGAATTTAGCTCCCCAAGTTGATAAGATGCTCATTATACTTTCTGCAGTTTTTGTTCCATATATTGGACCTAGTGCTTTTACAACGGTTACTGTATCAACCATACTGTAAAGAGATTTAAATATATCAATCATTATTAATGGGAATGCATAAATAGCAATCTTTTTTAAAATAGTTTTATTTGTTATTTTAGGTTCTTTTACCTTTAACTCTTTTTCTTCAAATTTTTGTTTATTTTTATGTCTTTTTTCTATTAAGTAGAAATATGAAGCTAAGGAACCTACTGTTGCGCCAAAAACAGCAACACCTACGGCTGTTGTTAAAGATAAGTTAAATATTTTTAGAGTTAGAAAGCTTCCTATTACTATTACTAATACTCTCATTACTTGTTCAAAAACTTGTGATATTGCTGTAGGAGTAATAAATTTATGTCCTTCAAAGTATCCTCTGTAAACACTTAGCACAGGAACAACTAAAATGGCAGTAGAGATAACTCTAATAACAAAGGTAACATCTTCTATTGTATTTCCACCCTTTAGATCACCTAGAATTGCGACTGCTAGGGGTTTTGCAAAGATAAATAGAATTATAAAACAAATAATTCCTAGAGTTATAGAAATTTGTTTTCCTATTTTAAAGGCTCTTTGTTTAGCATCATAGTACCCTAGTGTTTGATATTCACTAATTAGTTTTGAAATTGCTAAGGGAATACCAGCTGATGATATTGCCATAAATACTAAATATATTGAATAAGCATATCCATATAAAGCTCCACCTTTTTCTCCTATAATAGAATAAAATGGTATAACGTATAAAATACCCAATATTTTTGTTATAACAATACCTAGGGTTGCTACAAAAGCACCTTGTACAAAGTTATTTTTTTTCATTATATTCTTATCTGTTCTCTTTTTTTTCATTTTTGCACTTCCAATCATATGTATATTATCATATCACAAATAAGAATTTTTTTAAATGTTTGGTATTATTTTTTTACAGTCGGTTGTGCCTCATTTACTTCTGATTTTTCTGAAAACATTTCGTTTATTTCTTCATTTTTACTTTTTATTTTATGAAATTGATATCTTGCATATAATCTATCTCTTTGGTAAAGAAAATGATCTTGTTTATAATTTGGATTTTGCTTATATTCATCTGAAAAATTATCATATAATGGATCTAGTATATTTTCTATTTTTTCAAATCTAGTTTTCATAAGATCAATGTTATTATTTAATTCTTGTTCTGTAACATTTGGATTTGATATATAATTATTTCCTTTTGATTTTGCTGATGAATAATTATGAGATGAGGTTGCATAGTAATTATATTGATCTGATAATGCATGCATTATACTATAAATATTCTTTCTGCTTAACGTTGAAAAGTCTATTTTTTCTAGTTCATTGTTATCTATTAATGTATTAATTGTTGATGTGTAAATATTTGCATTATCTTGTTTATTTCTTTTATTAAAACTTCCCTTTTCTATTAGTATTTGTTCTAATGATTTTATATTTCCATCTAATTTATAAATGGATTGAAGTTGGGGATATCTATTTAATATTTCAGGGTGATTTTTTACTATTTTTCCCATTTCTCTATGTTTAAAATCTTCTGCTCTTTCTATCTTTTGATTACTATCTTTTCTCATTTCAACTATTTTTTTGTAAATTTGTTCATCTTTTTTTACTAACAATTCTTGAATTTGGGCAGTTGTTGCATACTTTCTTAGATATTTAACAGCATGACTGTAACCTGCTAATTCTGCATTTATTTCTCCAGATTCAAAATAGTAATTAGTCTTATAGTAATCATATCGGTCAGTAGTTAGATAATTTCTTAATACTATATCTGTTAAACATTGTAATGTTTCTTCATTTCTGACGCCTTTTTCTATACTATCTCTTTGATTTATATGTCTTACTTCATGGCAAATAGTATGGATAAACATACCTATATTTTCTTTTTCATTAATTGCTTGTAATCCATATTCTTGATTAATTGTAGCTCTTAGACTGATTGCTACTCCTTTTGTTTTTGATTCTAGTTTTGAACTAGTTCCTACTTTATATTTACTTAGATGGCAATATCCTTCTATTCCGTATTCTTTTAATTCTTGATCTGCTATAAACTGGGTAATAAAATTTACATCTTTATATCCATAGCTTCCTTCTTCTGTTATGATATCATGCATCATTTTATCTTGCATTTTTACTATTTCTTTATCTCTAGTACCAATATTTGCAGACAAATAATCTAATAAAAATTCTCTTTCTTCTTTCGTAACTTTTTCTTTCCCTTTTTGGAATATCTCTTTACTTTTTTTCGCTATAGCATTTTTTCTTTGTTGTAGAGCATCATAGGTGTTTCCACTCATAACTAAAGTAAGTTTTTCTTTTGGCAATCTTAAAACTGAATTTCTAAAAATATAAGTCATGTCTTGTCTTATTGTCTTATTAAAGGCATTTTTGTAGTTTTCCAATTCATCTTCTTGCATTGATTTGGATAAGATTTGATTCATTACATAGTCATCTATGGCTATTTGGATATTATCTATTTCTTGATTTGCATCATTTATTCCCTCTCTTGCTTGATATGCTATATCATATATTTTTTCTAATTTTTCCCTATCATTTAGAATTGATTTTATATACTCTTCTCCATAAATATCCACTATTTTTTTCATACTATCCCTACTTTTCGTTTTATTTTTATATTAATAATATATAACCATAGCTGAGAAGCAAAATATTTGTTCTTCCCCAAACATTGAACAACTTACTTGATATTTTATATCCATTATTTCTTTATCTGTTTCTTCTAAAAAATCATTTACAGCTTTTTCTAAATCTTTTTCGTCTTCTTCATCAAACATTTTTATTTTCATTTTATCACCATTACTATTATAAAAAATGTTATCCACAAAAATTGTTGAATATTTGGTAATTATATTATTTTACTAATTTTTTTACTACTCCTCTATTTTTACAACTATCTTTTCCTTCTGGACAATAGTTTAAAACATCACATGTCGCACCTAAAGTTGTTCCAATTAATGGGTTAACTTCCTTAACCTTGTCTTTCATCTCATTAGCAATATTTCTTATTTCCCATTGAGCTTTATTACAACATCTCATTCTACTAATCCATTCTAGAGTTCTTGCATTCATTGATGTTTCTATATTACATGCATTTCCTGATAAATAGAAATAAACTAGATCTTCATCTCTTATACCTTTGTTTTTATATTCTGTCACTTTTTCATTATTTTCTCTAAAAATTTCTTTATATTCTTTTTCGTGATCATTTTTTATACTATCTGGCATAATATAATTTTCCATATTCCATAATGGTACAAAGTCTGGTACAAGCAAAGAATGCATTCTATGTCTTGTTATATGTGTTAAAACTGCTAAAGAGATTGGCATTTCAAATGAATATAATACCTGTTCCAATTCTCTTTGATTCTTACTATGTAGAAGAGATGAAAACATTTTTTCTTTGATTTTACTATCATCTTTTTCTAACTCTTTTAATATTTTTTTAGCCTTAGTATAACTTACTTGGTATCTATTCATCAAAATACTGCATAAGACCTTGTCGTCTGCATCTTTATTATAGTCAATCAAATGAGTTTTATCTAATAATTTATCATCAATTTGTAACTTATCATCTAAATAAGTAAATTTATCTTCATAATAATCTTTGGTGCTTTCTTCTTCTAAAGCATTAAGTAAGTATGGGCAATTTTCTTTTAGTATATTTTTTAAGTTTTCACCTAATTCTTTTGCTTCATCAATTTGTGAAATTTTTCCATTTAAAAGGTCTGATGTAATTCTAAATAGTTCATTAGCATCACATCCCATAATGATATTACTGTGATATGAGTATGGAAGGATATATCTACAATCTTCTATGGGTAGACCTTCATCTACTAGTTTTCCATATTTAGTAAATAGTTTTTGCATATACTCTTTATAATCGTGTTGGACTTCTTTATTATTTTTTAAAATATCTCCATTAACTTTTTTAAACTCTGGTACATAAAAACCAACATTTCTAAAGTCTACATTTCTTCTTGATTTTATAGTAAATGATGTTAGTCTGTATTCTATTAGTGTCTGTTCTAAAATAGGTGTTACATCCTCTAGGGCAAGAACCATATAGTCATGTTCTGCTATTGATCTATGACCATATCCAATTACTGCCTTAGCAAGTTTTAAATTCTTTTCATAGTCTAATCTACTATCATATACTTCTGTAACTGTTCCGTCACTTCTAGAAAGGATACCTGCAGCAGCTACTTTTTGAAGCCTTTTTTCTATTTCTTCTTTTTCATTTGATCCTAATAATACTATATTCATACTAAACCTCCTGTATCTTATTACTATAATTATATAACAAATGATAATATTATTAAAGATACTTTACATTTTATAACAAAAAAGAGAGTTATTATTACTCTCCTCTGTTATATAATAATTTTATCTTTGTACTTTTTTTCTTTCTTTGATCTTTTGCTTCACATTATTTGTATCTTTATAATCAATACTCATAATATCATCTAGCTTCTTCATATTTAAACCAGAGTTATATTCTTTGTTAAACATTTTCATAAAACGTTTAGCCCTGATATAACCATGTTCAGGTAATGATGAATATAACATTTTTTGCATTGTCATTTCTAAAACTTTGTTTCTTATGGCTACGGAATTTTTATGATTTGTGATAGCTCGTTCTAATTCACTATAATCTATATTAGTTTCTTGACCAAAATACCTTCCTAAAAGATCCTCGACTCTAGTTATTCCATCTATATTTTCTAAAAAAACATCAGACTTTAAGTTTTCTAGTTCAAAAGGATCAATTCTCCCATCACTCTCAACTCTAATCGTCGAGTAATCATTCCCAAAGAATTCCCTAGGTTTTTTTAGGGTTAAATATGTTGGATATTCACATTCTAGAAAGCGCACTTCAGCATAAGTCAATCTATATTTTAATTGTTCAATATCGAGTTTTTTAGCTATTTTCGAACAGTTATGAAAAACTTCTTTTTTCGTACCATCAGGATACATAGATGCATTAAACATTTCCTCAGGATATTTAAATTCAAAAAACATTGCTAATTTATCAATAAGATTCTGAATTTCATTTAAATCTAGAGCTGGATAATAACCTTCTTTTAATTTTTCTTCATAGTATTTAATAAATTCAGTATTTTGTTCTACTATATATTCCTTATTATCATATTTTTCAAAATTTTCCCATTCTAATCCAGTCATAATAATGTCTCCTTTTTGATTATTAATTTTTATTATAATTAATATAAAATATATTGTCCACAAAAACTGTTAAAAAAAAATGTGGAATGCTATTTTCCACATTTCCTGTTGAAAACTATTTAACAACAATATTTACGATTTTACCTTTTATGACTATTATTTTAACAATTTCTTTTCCATCAGTATGATTTTTAACATTTTCTGTGGATAAAGCTTTTTCTTTGATTGATTCTTCATTTTCATTAACATTAATCTTTATAGTAGCACGTACTTTTCCATTAACTTGAACTGCAATTTCTTTTTCTTCATCAATAGTTTTAGCTTCATCATATGTAGGCCAACTGCTCTTACATATTGCTTCTCCTAATTGATATTTTTCATTTAACTCTTCGGTAATGTGTGGTGCGATTGGATTAAATAGAATTAGGAATGTTCTATAGTCATCTTTTGTAATTTCTTCTTGTTCTTCAAATTTGTTTAGTAAAATCATTAAGGCTGATACTGCTGTGTTAAATTTCATTGCATCTATATCTTCAGTAACTTTCTTGATAGTTTTATGAATTATACTTTCTAGCTCTTCTGAGTAACTATTTTTATCAGTTACTTTTTCACCAATTCTAACAACTCTATCAATAAATCTTTTACATCCGTTAAGTCCTTGTTCACTCCAAGCAACTTCTTTTTCATAGTCACCAATAAACATTTCATATGTTCTTAAAGCATCTGCACCGTATGAAGCTACCATATCATCAGGATTTACAACATTTCCTAGTGATTTTGACATCTTAACGCCACCTTCACCTAGAATCATACCATGACTTACTCTTGTTTCGAATGGTTCTTTGTTTGGTACTAGTCCTATATTATATAAGAATTGATTCCAGAATCTAGCATATAGTAAATGTCTAGTTGCATGTTCCATACCACCATTATAGAAATCTAATTTACCCCAATATTTTAAGGCATCTTGACTTGCGAATTCTTTATCATTATGAGCATCCATATATCTTAACCAGTACCAAGATGATCCTGCCCAATTTGGCATTGTATCAGTTTCTCTTTTAGCAGGTTTTCCACAATGTGGACAAGTTGTATTTACCCAGTCTGTAATTGCGGCAAGTGGACTTTCACCATCGTCTGTTGGTTCATAGTTTGTAACATCCGGAAGTCTAACTGGTAAGTCTTCTTCTTTTACTGGAACCCAACCACAATCTTCACAATAAACTAGTGGAATTGGTTCTCCCCAGAATCTTTGACGTGAGAAAATCCAATCTTGTAGTTTATAATTTACTTTTTCATGTCCTAAATTATTTTCTTCTAGGTATTCAATCATTTTCTTAATAGACTGTTTTTTGTTAGTTAATCCGTTTAATACTCCAGAGTTAACCATTTCACCATCACCAGTGTAAGCTTTTTCTGAAATATCTCCACCTTTAATTACCTCAACTATATCGATTCCAAATTTTTTAGCAAATTCATAGTCTCTTTCATCATGAGCAGGTACTGCCATAATAGCTCCTGTTCCATAACTCATCATTACATAGTCTGAAATATAGATTGGAATTTCTTTATTAGTAATTGGATTTATTCCAGTAAGACCATTTATGCATACACCTGTCTTATCTTTGTTTACTTGAGTTCTTTCGAATTCTGTTTTATTTTTAATCTTTTCACGATATGATTCAATCTCATCAAAATTAGAAATCTTATCTTTATTCTTATCTATTATTGGATGTTCTGGTGCGACAACCATGAAAGTTACTCCATATAGAGTATCTGGTCTTGTTGTGAATACTACTAAATCTTCGTCAGTTTCTTTTACTTTAAAGTTAACTTCTGCTCCTGTTGATTTACCTATCCAGTTAATTTGCGCTGTTTTAATTCTATCTTGGAATTTAGTATCATCAAGTCCTGTAATTAAGTCTTCAGCATAATCACTCATTCTAAGCATCCACTGTTCTTTTTCTCTTTGTTCTACTTCTGTTCCACAACGTTCACAAACACCACCTGATGAATCCTCATTAGATAGTCCCATCTTACACTTTGGACACCAGTTAATATTTTTCTTTGCTTTATAAGCCATTCCATGTTCAAAGAACTTTAAAAATTGCCATTGAGTCCATTTGTAATATTCTGGATCAGTTGTTGCGAACTCTCTTGTCCAATCAATTGATAGACCAATTGCTTTAATTTGACTCTTGAAATTTTTAATATTTTCTTTTACAGCTAGACTTGGATGAATATGATTTTTTATAGCATATTGTTCTGCTGGTGCTCCAAAAGCATCCCACCCCATTGGAAATAAAACATTATATCCATTCATTCTTTTCTTACGTGCTAGAGCATCTAGAGCAGTATAACTTCTAACATGTCCTACATGAAGTCCTGCACCAGATGGATATGGAAATTCTACTAGATAATAATATTTAGGTTTACTACTTTTATTATCTGCAACGAATACTTTTTCATCTTCCCAATATTTTTGCCATTTTTTTTCTATTCCTGTATAATTACTCATCTTTAATCATTCCTTTCTTAACATAATAATTTCCTACAAAACTATAACTAATTATAATGGTTGGTATTATTAAAACTAATATTATCAGAAGTTCTAATATGGATGATTCAAATAAGAATGCTATCGTTACTATAAGAGATATATCTAGAGAACTTACTAAAGCTATTATTCTAAGTAAATTCTTATAATTTAGTTTTTTTAAATCTAGGTTGTATTTTGTCTCTAAGTACTTTACTTCCAT
>URHJ01000032.1 GCA_900547465.1 uncultured Mycoplasmatota bacterium
GTAACTTCCTTCTACATCTATTATTGTAAAAAGAAATTACTTTTCCCTATATTTAATGATATTTTTATTTACTTGTGGATCCAAAACCGCCTTGACGAATGCCATCTGCATTATCATCATCTATTATTAAGTACTTAGCAAACACTCCTTGGCCAATTGCATCTCCTTTTCTTATTTCAATATCTTCATCTTTTATATTAAAGAAGGCAAACATAATATGTCCATCATTATCTGGATTACCATAATAATCCTTATCAATTACACCAACACTATTAGCTAGAATTAAACCTTTCTTACCTGGATTTGAGCTTCTATTATATAAATATAGAACTTCATCATCCATCATGTATGCTTTTAATCCTGTTTTTACTAATGTTGGTTTCATTCCAGGTACAAATTTTGGAATAGTGATATCTTCAGCAGCTTCTATATCATATCCTGCTGAAAACTTTGTTTTTCTTTCTGGTAAATTAATACCTTTATCCTCAAATCCTTTTGCAACTTCAAAGCCTCTATTACGCATATACTACTTCTCCTTCTACTTCTATTATTTTCTTTTTTTGTTTTGTTTTTCTTATATCAATTACTCTTTGATTAGAACTTCCCTTCCATTTTAGAGTTGGATTATGAAGTTCATCAATGTATTTTCCATCTATTAAAACATCAATATAATTTAAAATTTCTTTATCTTCTACATCTTCATATTGAAAACCTGTCCATAACCAGATATTTTTTTCTGGAAATCTCTTTTTGAATGCTTTAGCTAATTTTGTTGTTTCCTCTAGATTTTTAGGATGCATGGGATCACCTCCTAAAATAGATAATCCCACAATATAATCCTTTGAACTTAAATCTAGAATCTTTTCTATTGTTTCTTCAGTGAATTCTTTTCCACCTCTAAAGTCATGAGTTTCTGGATTAAAACAGTTCTTGCAATTAAATGTACACCCTTGAACAAATATAGATGTTCTGACCCCTGGTCCATTTGATATATCCATTTTTCTTATTTTATTATATCTCATATTAGTCAGCGTCCTTATTATCGATATGAATTACTCTTTCTTTTATTTCTTGGGTTCTACCTTTATTCCAGAAGTTGCTTCCTATATACCCGCAAGTTCTTCTAGCAACATTTAACTTATCGTGATCTCTATTACCACAGTTTGGACAATACCACTCTAAATTGTCATCTATTAAAATTTCACCTGAATATCCACATTCTTGACAATAATCAAGTTTTGTATTTAATTCTGCATACATGATATTATCATAAATAAACTTGATAACTTCTAGGATAACATCTAAGTTATTACTTAAGTTAGGTGTTTCGATGTAGCTAATTGCTCCACCTGGGCTTAATCTTTGGAATTCACTTTCTAATTTTAATTTAGAGAATGCATCTATTTCTTCAAATACAGGTACGTGATATGAATTAGTAATATAATCTCTATCAGTAATTCCTTTGATAACACCAAAACGTTCTCTTAGACATTTGGCAAATTTATAGGTAGTTGATTCAATTGGAGTACCATAAACACTATAATCTATATCTTCTGCTTCTTTCCATTCTTTACACTTATCGTTTAATTTTTGCATAACTTCAATAGCAAATTCTTTTCCTTTACCATTATCCGTGTGTGAATGTCCTGTCATATATTTTACACATTCATAAAGTCCAGCATAACCTAATGATATTGTTGAGTATCCATGATGTAGTAATTCGTGAATACTTTCTCCTTTTTTTAATCTTGCTAGAGCTCCATGTTGCCATAAGATTGGCGCTACATCTGATGTAACTTTGCTTAATCTTTTATGTCTTATTTGTAGTGCTCTATGACATAGTTCTAGTCTTTCTTCCATAAATTGCCAGAAATCATCCATATTTTTATCAGCTGATAGTGCAACATCTACTAAATTGATTGTAACAACGCCTTGGTTAAATCTACCATAATATTTTGGTTTACCGTTTTCATCTAGATATGGTGTTAAGAATGAACGACATCCCATGCAAGGATAACATTGTCCATCTCCATTAGCGTCAATTTTTATTTGTTTCATCATTTTTTCTGATATGTAATCAGGCACCATACGTTTAGCAGTACATTCTGCAGCTAATTTTGTTAAGTAATAATATTTACTATCCTCGTGGATATTATCTTCTTCAAGAACATAGAGAAGTTTTGGGAATGCAGGAGTTACATATACACCTTTTTCATTTTTCATACCTTGAATTCTTTGTTTTAGAACCTCTTCTATGATCATAGCAAGTTCTTCTTTATATTCATCAGTTTCACCTAAATACATACATACACTTAGGAATGGAGCTTGTCCATTTGTTGTTGTCATTGAATTAATTTGGTATTGGAATGTTTGTACTCCATCTGTTATTTCCTTTGCTAAATCTTCTTTGGCATATTTTTCGCATTGTGCTTTTGTAAATTTTCTTTCTTTATATTTCTTTAAATATCTATTATAACTATCTCTAACAAATGGTGCTAAGTGGGTTAAAGTTATTGTACAACCACCATATTGACTAGAATTTACAGATGTAATTAATTGAGTTGCGATTGTTACTGCTGTCCAGAAACGATGTGGACGTTCAATCATTACTCCATTAATATTTGTACCATTTTGTAACATATCCTCTAAGTCAATTAAATCACAGTTATGTAGAGCATTTTGGGCAAAATAATCTGTATCATGGAAATGAATGATACCATCATCATGAGCTTGAACGATATCTTCTGGAAGTAAGAATCTTCTTGTTATATCTGCACTTGTAATACCTGCTAAATAATCACGTTGTGTTGTTACAACTTTTGCATTTTTATTTGAATTTTCTGTATTCCAGTACTCACTTTCTCCATCAATTAGTTCTTTGATTGCTAAATCTGTTGTATTACTTCTTCTAACTAATTCTCTAGTATATCTATAAGTTATGTATTTTTTAGCTAAGTTATATTTTCCAATTGACATTAATTTCATTTCAATAATATCTTGGATATCTTCTACTAGTATTCTTTTCTTACCTAACTTTTCAATATATTTAATAATATTTTTTATTTGAACACTTGAAGCTTGTTCTTCATCGTCTACCTCTAAGTTAGCTTTCTTTATAGCTTCTTCTATCTTTTCTGGACTATAATCTACCATATGTCCGTCTCTCTTAATTACCTTCACATCTTCACTACCTTTCTTATCAAACAAGTCAAGTATAGCACACTTTTTAGAAACACTTTGTTGCATTTGCAACATTTTACATTTTTTGATAAAATATATTTTAGAGGTGTAAATATGGGTGGTTTATTTGACAAAATTAATAATTCTAGTAAGGAAAAATTACTGAAAATATTGGAGGCTACAACACTAACTTTTCCCCGTAATACCAATGTTTTTTCAGCTATTAAAGACTCTAATAGTATTGGTATTATTGAATATGGTAGCTTACAAGTTATACGTAATGATTATAATGGGTGCCGAAATATTATTGAGGAATTGGAAGATAATGATATTTTTGGATCTATTATATATCCTGTTTCTGAACAAGAGTATGAAATTATTACTAAAGAAGAAGCTAAAATTATATTTATTGATTACAATATTATAATGAATTATGATGAAACAATGCATAGTTATTACAATCAATTTATTAAAAATTTATTAAAAATAATTACGGATAAAATTAGTGAGAGAAATAAAAGAATTGAAATACTTACTAAGAAATCTATTAGGGATAAATTACTTGAATATTTTAAAATTAATTCTCAAAGAACTGGCTCTAAAATTGTATATTTACCTTTTACTTTTACAGAACTTGCAGACTACTTGGCAGTTGATAGAAGTGCAATGTCAAGGGAAATGAAATATTTAAAAGAAGAGGGATTTATACAAGTTTCAAATAAAAAAATAACGTTACTTTATTAGGTGACGTTATTTTTTATTAATTTAGCATGTACTACTTTTCTTTTAGTTGTATTACCTGTACCAGAACATGTTGACAAAGTTAAAATATTATTATCTTTGGTAACTTTTATTTTAAAATTTTTGTAACTTCTTTTTGATATTACATTTATAAATTTATTAAATGAAGAGTCGTTATCAAATGATGTTGTTATATAGTATTCTTCTTTTTCTATAATATAATAACTAAATATTTGGTAGATAAATTTTTGGTTATCTGTATCAATTACTTTTATGTAGTTATTTTCTTTATTATCAAAGAAACCTTTTTTAAATACATCTTTTAAAGATCCAAACATTGAGCCATCAGTCATGGCATGTCCAAATATTACAACATTTTTATCGTTGAATGATTTATTTCTATAGTCCATGAATATAGTACCAGATTGATTTGTTTTTCCATCAAATGATTTTTTCAAGTAATATGAATTGTCATTTGATTGTACTATTGGATAGTTAATCTTATCATTGTTGTATTTAATCCATCCCTTTGTGTCTTCATTAATTGATAATAACTTATTAAAATTTATTTCTTTATTATTGTTATTTTTTTTATTGTTATTCTTATCAATATGCTTATTATCTATTGTCACGTCTTCTATTATCTTTTTGTTATTATCATTATTTGTTTTTATATCTACTAGGAATAATATTATATCAATTGTTGATACTATAAGTATGGCGCTCAGTATTAAAATTAAGAAATTATCTTTTTTCAGTTTTAGTTTACGTTTTTTCATATTCAATGAAAAATAGCCTTAAGCTATTTTCTTTTTACGTAGTACTAGATATATAATTCCACTCAATGATGAAATTGAAAGAATTGATAATAATACTATGTCTATTGATGATGTTTGTGCATTATTTGAGGCATTAGATAATAATGTTGCTGCTTCATCATTATTTATAGCAACCATAAATGGAGAAAGTTCTGTTACTTCGATAGTTGCATTACCGTCTTTTATAGTAGTAATAAATTCTTCATAAGTGCCATCAGATTTTTTATGTAAGACAATTACCTTTTTACCATTATATTCTGTACCACAAGGAATGCTTATAGAAATTTTGTCGGTGATTGTACCTTCAGCCAATTTAAATTCATAAGATTTGATTATGTTGTCATACCCTTTTTTGTCTAATATTTTTTTCATTTCTATATATGAGTTATCATTTTTTGCAATTTCTTGTGTCAAAATAGGTTTATTATCATTTGATACTATACCTATTCCTACAGTATCGAATAAGAATCCTTCTGCATAGAATTGATCGTTTTTGTACACTCTAATTGAGAATGGTATTGGATCCCATTTTCCTGCCTCAATATTAATATTGCTTATATCGTCTGTTGTTGAACCAATTTCTGCACTGGCATATATTGTGACATTATTATCATTTAATAGTTTTTTTACTTCTTTTGTAAGATGTTTAGTTAATTCATTTAATGATACTTTGCCACTTTGTAATGTTAAATAATAAAGTTTTTTATTTTCATATTTATCTAGTAGTTTTTGTATCTGCTCCTTTTCAGATGAGAACTTACTACTACTATTAGAAAATTTTATTTTTATTTGTCTGTTGGCAATAGGAGGTTCACTAGTTGTTTTATATATTGATAAATCTAAATTATGGAAATCTTCTGTTTTATTAGAGTTCCAATTTACATATGCTGTTATTTTATTATCTCCTATTTCTATATCATTTTTCTTAAGTTTTTCTTCTACTATATCTATAATCTTTTTATTTATATTTTCTTGATTATAATCATAGTCATATTCGATTTCTTTGAAATCAACGTTAATTACCTCTGGTAATACGTTTAATGAATTTGAGTCAACTTCTTTTGCATATACATTTGTTGTAAGTCCTAATATAAGTGTTAAAACTAACAACAATATAATATTTTTTAGTTTTTTCATTGTTTTTCCTTCCTTTTCTTTATAATTTTCTTTTTGATAAAAAACTATACCACTCTCCTCTAATTAGTATGCATTTCCTGACGGATACTAATCTTAATGTGATTATAGCACAAAACCCCTACTATTTGAAGGGGTTTCATTTGATTTTTCTATGAAATAATTTTAGATATGAGGTGCTATTTATGAAAAATATTTCTAAAGAAGATAATAATTATATTTATTTCATGGTTGGTAAAAATGTGAAAAAATATAGAAAGTTAAGGGGAATAACTCAAAAGGAATTAGCAAATAGATGTAATTACAGTGAGAACTTTATTGGTGATATTGAAAATAACACTTTTAAAACATTTTCACTTAATGCTATATATCATATATCAAAAGTCTTGGGAATTCATATAAAATTATTGTTTGAAGATATAGATGATGAATATCAAAAAAAGTAACGCTAATAACGTTACTTTCTTTAATCTTTAAGTAAGCTTAGACTTACTTTTTCTTTTTCTATAGATATTTCATCTACATAACAGTCTACTATATCTCCTACACTGAATAGATCAGATGGATGTTTTATATAGTTATGACTTAATTTAGATATGTGAGCAAGTCCATCATTATGTAGGCCAATATCTATGAACAGTCCAAAGTCTACAACATTTCTAACGGTTCCTTGTAGCTTCATTCCTACTGTTAAATCTTTTATATCTAGAACATCACTTTTTAATAGAGGTTGTGGCATTTCATCTCTTGGATCTAGATTTGGCTTTTTTAATGATGATATGACATCTTCTAGAGTATAAATATCTGTTGATAATTTTTCTACATATTCTTCTTTAGAGATATTATCTAATTTTTCTATTAACTTACTAGTTCCAATATCTTCTTTAGTACAGTTTAATTCTTTTAATAAATTTGTTGCGATATCATAACTTTCTGGATGGATTCCTGTTGAATCTAGGACATTGTCACCATCTATTATTCTTAAGAAGCCAATTGCTTGTAGGTATGCTTTATCACTTAGTAATTTCTTTTTCTTGATTTCTTCACGTGATGTTATTTTACCTTTTTCTTCTCTATAATTAATTATTTTTTCAATTGCTTTTTTTGTTATTCCTGAAACGTATTTCAATAATGAAGGAGAGGCTGTATTTATATTAACTCCAACATTATTTACACATTTTTCTACTACAAAGTCTAGAGATGTTGATAATTTTTTTTGACTTACATCGTGTTGATATAGTCCTACTCCAATACCATCTGGTGGTATTTTTACAAGTTCAGCAAGTGGATCTTGTAGCCTTCTTCCAATACTTACTGCGCTACGTTTTTCTACTGCTAAATCTGGAAATTCTTCTATGGCTATTTTAGATGCTGAATATATTGATGCTCCTGCTTCTGATACTATTACGTATTTGCAATTTAATTTATATTCTCTTATCATATCAGCGCAAAATTTTTCAGATTCACGTGATGCTGTACCATTACCAATAGCAATAATATCAACATTATATTTTTTGATTAGATCTACTACTATTTCTTTTGATAGTTTTATTCTTTTTTCTTCATCACCTTTTAGGAAGGGTTTTATAACGGTAGATGCTAGATATTTTCCTGTTTTATCTACAACCGCAAGTTTACATCCGTTAACAAAACCTGGATCGAAAGCTAAAACAACTTGTTCTTTCATTGGGGGTGTTAAAAGTAGAGCTTCTAGATTTTTTCCAAAGTTATCAATTGCTGTTTCTTCTCCTTTTTCTGTTAAATCACTTCTTATTTCTCTTTCTACACTTGGAAGTATTAATCTTTTTAAACTATCTTTGATTGCTTCTTTTACTGTTTCTGTTACAAAACTCTTATCATTTTTTATTAATTTCTTTTCTAAGTATGCAGTTATTTCATCTTTATTAAAATCTAGACTTACTGATAAAATTCCTTCTTTTTCTCCTCTATTCATAGCTAGTATTCTGTGTGGTTTAACTCTTTTTACTGATTCATTATAGTCGTAATACATCTCATATATTTTATTTTTATCTTCTTCCTCTTTATTTTTCTTAATTTTTGAAGTTATAGTTCCATTTTTAAATATATATGATCTTATGTATTTACGATAATAAGCATTGTCACTTATCCATTCAGCAATTATGTATGATGCTCCTTGAATAGCATCAGTAGTTGTTTTTACATTTTCATTTAGATATGGTTTTGCTAAAAGATCTAAACTACCTTCCTTTGGAAATGACATAATCTTCTTAGCAAGTGGTTCTAAGCCGTTTTTAATTGCTTCTGTTGCTTTGGTTTTCTTTTTTTCTTTGTATGGTCTATATAAATCTTCTACTTCTACTAGTTTTGAACAAGCAAGTATTGAATTTTTTAACTCTTCTGTTAGTAAACCCTTTTCATCTATTAATCTAATTACATCTTCTTTTCTTTTTAGTAGGTTAACTTGGTATTCATATACTTCATTTATTTTTCTTATTGCTTCTTCATCTAGTGCTCCTGTTGCTTCTTTTCTATATCTAGCTATAAAAGGAATAGTATTACCATCACTTAATAATGATAGTACTGTGGTCACTTGTTTTTCTGTTATATTTAAGTCTTTACTTATCTCTTTTATAATTAATTCATTCATTTTTTACACCTCGTTTTAATAATACCAAAATAAAAAATCAATTTAAAGTATTGACTTTTTATTTTATTTAACATTTATTGTCTTATTTTAATAGAGATATTTCTTTTTCTGTCAAACTTGTGTATTTAGAAATAGTAATAATTGGTATATTATCTCTTAACATATTTTTGGCTATTTCAACATTTCTCTCTTTTTGACCTTCTTCTCTTAATTCTTTTTTTATAGAATTTTCTATTTTTCTATTATCTTCTTCTGCACTTATAAATTCTC
>URHJ01000033.1 GCA_900547465.1 uncultured Mycoplasmatota bacterium
TAGTAGAGATGGACTTAGATAAGTTAAATGACTTAGGAGGAGAGAATATAATGGACGAATATGTAAAAGAAGCAGAAGGAGTAAGTTTTGAAGGATTTTCTCAAGGTAAAGTTGAAATAGCTAAAAATATGTTAAAAGATAATATACCAGTTGAGTCTATTTCAAAATATATTAGTTTATCAATAGATGAAATAAAAAATTTAAAATAAAATAAATATAAATTATTAGAAGGAGAAAATCCTTCTTTTTTTTGAAATAATTAAAATTTTTATTGACTTTTTGCTAAGTTAGTCATATAATATACTGGTATACCGAAATGGTATAGTAGTATATTTGTAGGAAGTGAATAAAACATGGATAAAAAAGAAGCTGTAATTAATACTGCTAGAGATTTATTTCAAAAGTATGGATATAAAAAAGTATCTATGGATGAAATAGCTAAAACATCTGGGGTTACTAAGAAAACGATTTATACTTATTTTAAAGATAAAGATTCTATGTTTTTGTATTTTATTGAAGAAGAATTACAAAAAATGAAGAGAAAAATAGAAAAGAAGAATAATAGTGATTTACCATTTATTGAAGTTGTCGCTACTAATCTTTATGATATGTTAATTTTTCGAAAGAATAGTATGTTAATTTCTACAATATCTAAGGAAATTAAAAATGGTAATGATAAGTGTTGTGATTTTTTGAAAGTTTATGATGATGAAATACTAAGCTATATAGAAAAAAAAATAAACTTAGAAATCAAAAAAGGAAATATCAAAAAATGTGATGCACATCTAACGTCTTTTATTATTTACAAAGTATTCATTTCAATTTTATTTGAATATGATAGGGATATTGATGAGAAAAAGGTAACTAAAGATGTTACTGCAATTCTAAAAGATGGATTGCTAAATTAGGGGAGGTTTAATATATGAAAAGTAAAATTAGTGAGAAAAATTGGTTTAAATATGTTGTAATTGCGGCTGTATTATTAATACCTTTTATGTATAGTTTCTTTTATTTAAAAGCATATTGGAACCCATATGGAGAAGGAAATATTGATAATTTACCAGTTGCAATTGTAAATTCAGATAAAGGAGATAAAGGTGACTCTTTAATCAGCAGTATAAAAAAATCTAAGAAGTTAAAACTTAGTGTTGTATCAGAAGATAAGGCAGATGAAGGTTTAAATGATGGTACATATTATGCAGTTATAAATATTCCTGAAGATTTTACATCTAATATGGAAAGTGCATCAACAAATAATAAAAAGCATGCGACTATTACTTATTCACCAAATCAAAAGTCTAATTACTTATCTAGTCAAATTATTAATTCAGTAGTTCTTACTGTTGAAAAGAATCTAGATAATGCAGTTAACTCAGAAATAGTAGGAAGTCTTTCTAATACAATTGAAGGTGTTCCTAATCAATTAGATACTATTAGTTCAGGGTTTGGAAAATTAAGTGATGGAACTGGTCAAATAGAAAGTGGTTCAAATGAATTAACTAGTGGATCTAATAGTTTGAAAAGTGGTATTTCTGAAGCTTATAGTGGTAGTAAAACAATTACTAAAAAGGTAAATGAATCAATTGATAGTTTAAAGAATGATAAATCTGAAGCTATTGATGATAATACTTTAGCATCAATAAAATCACAAGCTGTTGCAGGAGTAGGACAAACATTTACTGATAGTTATAAAAATCAAATAGGTGATGAAGCAGGAAAACAAGCTGCAGCAACAATAGCTAGTAAAAAACAACAATTAGCAACAGCTGATTCAAGTTTATCTCCATTGGTTTCACAATTTAATAGTGTTTCTGGAAAGAATTTCAGTAACTATGATTTCTGTAAAGATTTTAATAATAAAGGTAGTGTATACAGCTTTGTAAGTGCTTATGCCTCAAGTTATCTTGGAACATTAACTAAGAGTTGTCCAGCATATGTTACAGGTACTGATCAATTAAATGATGTTACTTCTATAGCATATTCTGTTGCATATCAAACAGCTATTAGTGCTGCAGAAGAAGCTGCAACATCTACTGCAAGTAGTGTAAGTGAAACAGTTGCTAAACAAGTTGCAACAACAGCTAAAGAAACGGCAAAAAATACAACTATTGCATCATTAACTACTTTAAGTGATGGATTAACTACATTAACTAACGGATTATCTAAGTTAAATAGTGGATCTGAACAATTATACTTTGGGTCTGCTAAATTAAGTCAAGGTGCAACAACATTAAATAATAGTGTAAAATCATCTAAAAATGAATTAGATAGTAAAATAACATCTACTAAAAAAGATGTTAAAAAAGTAGAAAAATTATCAGATTATAGTAAAGAACCTGTTAAAGCAGAAACTAAGGAAGTTAATAAAGTATCTAGTTATGGTACTGCTTTTGCTCCATTATTTATTTCAATTGCTTTATGGGTAGGAAGTTTAATGTCATTTATAGTATTATTCTTTGATAAAGAAAAGAGATTTGGATTATTTGGTATTGATAGTAAAAAACGTGTTAAAAGAACACTTGCATATCATGGCCTTGCAACAGTATCTGGATTAGTTTTAGGGCTTTTATTACAATTATTATTAGACTTTGATATTACTAATGTTTTCTTATACTATATCAGTATTATTCTAATATCTAACTGTTTCTTAGCAATCATTGAATTCTTAATTGAATGTTTTGGTGATATTGGTAAATTTGTAGCACTTATTATTCTAGTATTACAATTAGGAGCAAGTGGTGGTACATTCCCAATTGAAACAGTAACAAAAGGATTTAGATTCTTAAATCCAATGTTACCGATGACTTATACAATTAGATTATTAAAAGAATCTTTAATTAGTATAGAGTCTAGCTTATTAAGTAAAAACTTTATTATTGTATTTGCAATATTTATTGTATTCTTTATAGCTAATGTTGCACTTAATTTATATAGAGAAAGAAAAGATAAATAAGAACAATAAAAAGTAGAATATTGACGATTAAAAGAAATAACATTTGTTGTTTCTTTTTTTTGTTATATTTTAATTGGGAGTGGTAGAAGTGAAAAAGGTAAGTTATTTTCTTTTATTTCTTTCCATATTTTTTCTAACAGGTAATGTTTATGCAAGGAGGGGTTGTTGTTCTCATCATGGTGGAGTATCGTCATCTTGTAGAGGTGGCATGATAGTTTGTAATGATGGATCAACTAGTCCAACTTGTGGTTGTGAAGGAGGAAGTACTAATTCGGGATCATCATCGTCTTCATCTAGTTATTATCAAGCACCTAAAATTATTTATGGTTGTACTAATAAAGATTCTCTAAACTATAATGCTTATGCCAATAGAGACGATGGTAGTTGTATAGCTAAGGTTTTTGGTTGTACAAATCAAGAGGCATATAATTATAATTCTAAGGCTAATGTAGATGATGGAAGCTGTGTTGCTAAAGTTATGGGTTGTACTGATTATTCAGCTCAAAACTATAATAGTGATGCTAATACTTCAGATGGTTCGTGTTTATTTAAAAAGAAAAAGGTTAGCTATAAGAAAATAAAATATAAAACAACTTATAAATATAGCTTTTTTAGAAAAAGTGGTAGTGTTATTCACAAAGGAAAAAATGGAAAGAAAAAGATAACAAAAGAAGTAATAGTTAATGAAAATGGAGATATAACTTCATCAAAGACAATTAAAACAGAAACTGTTAAAAAGGCAGTTAATAAAGTTATAGCAACAAAAAAGAAGAATTAAATTTGTTCTTCTTTTTCTTTGAATATTTTTTTATTAGTAATAAGTCTTTCATCGTTTGGATTATAATCTAGAGCAAG
This sequence comes from uncultured Mycoplasmatota bacterium, assembly GCA_900547465.1. Classification (GTDB taxonomy): domain Bacteria; phylum Bacillota_I; class Bacilli_A; order RF39; family UBA660; genus UMGS995. Next base: position 3,809 of record URHJ01000033.1, read on the forward strand.
ATCAATGAAATAAATTGCATAATCAATTTTACCTAAGTAAAAACAACTTATCGATAGTAAATCATAAATAGTTCCGTCCCAACTGAATGTTTCATTTATATAACTTTTTTGATGATTTCTAATTTGGAGAGCTTTTAAACAATATTTTTCCACTTTTTTATAGTTTTCTTGATTATATTCTAATATAGCCATTTCCACATATGGATCTCTTAGGTATGGTGCTTCTTTAATAGCTTTTTTTAACCAAATTCTTGCTGCCTTTGTTTTATTTAGATTTTGATAACATCTACTAATAAATCTCATAGAGGCACATCTTTCATCTTTCCAAGTTGCGTTTTTTAGTTTTAAATGTCTTTTTAATGTTTTAATAGATTTATCCCACTTTCCATAATACATATATTCACGTCCTAAGTAATGCATATTTCTATCATCAAGGGGATTTTCTTTTACAGATAATTCTAGTAATGGTAAGTAACTACTTCTAGATTTTGTTCTATCTGGATAATGATTTAACGTTATATTATTTATAGTAATAATGTTTTCGGTGTTATCTTTATAAGTTAATACTTCGTGTACGGGGTGTGTCCATTTGTATCCATTTCTTATGTGAATTTTATCTGTGTAGAAATTTACTAGGGGATTGTTGTTGGAATCGAGGCTCCAATTATAATTATATCTAGCTCTAGTTGCAGATTTTTGCCAAGCTTTTTCTAATTCATTTCTCCAACCTGGTAATAGAACTTCGTCAAGGTCTGTACAAATACAAATATCGGTATCATTTGGAACCATTTCTAGTGATTTATTTCTAGCCACGTCAAATCTCCAGGGCTTAATAATTTCTTTTTTTACTTTAACACCATGTTCTTTTAATTTAGTTATTGTATTATCATCTGATCCTGTATCAAGTACGTATATCTCGTCAGCTTCTTTCATTGAATTGTACCATCTATCTACAAACTTCTCTTCATTTTTACTAATTGCATAAACAATTACTTTGTATTTATTCAAATTAAGCACCCAATCTTCCTAAATAGTTAACAGTAATAGTTACTAGCGAATTAGCAAAGTATGAATGTGTACCTAGATTTTTATTATCAGGTGAATTTAAATATATTTCTTGTTTACTAAGATTTACTAGTTCATATAAGTTATCTGTATTTTCTACTGCAATTATACCTTGGGCTAGTAATTGTTTTATTTCTTCATTATAAATAAATTCACTAGTACCAATATAGACGTTATCTGTATTAATTAATCTAAAACCTAAAGCAACTAAATCTTTAGTAGGATCAAAATCGGTGTTTGTTTGTTTTGTATAGGCAGAAACAGTAAATGTTATATTATAATATCCTATTTTGTTGAATTTGATAGTTTTATTTGTTGTGTCTAATTGGGCTAGGTTACTTACATCGATTTCTGCTCTACTAATTGGTAATCTTTCGCCAGCCGCAATAGGAACACCATCTTCTCTTGTTCCATCGTTAAAGGTTACGAAGTACGCAGAATGTAATAGTGTTGGTCCGGTTGGTCCAGTTGCACCAGTTGGTCCAGTAGGTCCCCCAGAAGGCCCAGTTGGTCCTGTTGGTCCCGTTGGTCCAATACAATATATCTTTTGATTACAAGAAATAGGTTTATTATGAGATCTACAATCTAGATTATTTAACTCATGATTATTCATATTTTAACTCCTTTCAATATAGAATATGCTATAGAAATGAAACTATAAATAATATCAACCTAACTATATAAATAGTAAAATTATTTATATTGAACATGACTAATGTAAGAAGTACTACTTTATGATATTTAATAAATTAAGTATATAAAAAACATTTGATTGTTACATAAAAATATATGTTTTATTTAAAATTATTAGGACAGGTGAATATTGATATTCATTGTTGAGTATGATATAATTTAATCTATTGAAAAAGGGTGATATTATGATTGATGCTTTAGTAGATGCTTTAATAGATTCTTTAAAATTGTTTCCATTTTTATTTATAACATTTTTAATTATGGAATACTTTGAACATAAGATGACTAGTAAAAATAAAAAGATTATTGAAAAATCAGGTAAATATGGTCCATTACTTGGATCGGTTTTAGGTATTTTTCCACAATGTGGTTTTTCTGTAATGGCTACAAATCTTTATGCAACACGTGTTATTACAGTTGGTACTTTAATATCTGTTTATTTGGCAACTTCAGATGAAATGCTTCCTATTTTGATTTCTGAAAGAGTAGAATTATCTTTTATAATTACTGTTTTATTAATTAAGGTAGTAGTAGGAATGATTTTTGGATTTTTAATTGATTTTATTTTTAGAAAACAAAAATCAAAAAAAGAGTCAATTCATCATATGTGTGAAGATGAGCATTGTGGATGTGATCATGGAATAATTAAACCAACTTTAAAACATACATTTAATATTTTAGTATTTATATTTTTTATGACATTTATTTTAAATTTGGGTTTTTCGTATTTAGGAGAAGAAAAAATTTCTAAGTTATTTATGAAAAATAGTATTTTTGGTCCGTTTTTATCTAGTCTAATTGGTTTAATTCCAAATTGTAGTTCAAGTATTTTAATTACAGAATTATATTTAAATCATACTATTTCTTTTGCTTCATTAATTTCGGGATTGTTAACGGGAAGTGGGGTAGCTTTATTAGTTTTATTTAGAAGTAATAAGAATATAAAAGAGAATGTTATAATTTTAACTACAATTTATTTAATTGGAGTGTTTATGGGATTATTATGTCAAGTAACTTCATTATTTTAGTAAATAAAATGTAAAGTTTACTTACAGTAATAATCTCTTTTTTTCATTTGTGATATAATTCTTGTTAGG
>URHJ01000034.1 GCA_900547465.1 uncultured Mycoplasmatota bacterium
AAATATGGAGTGATAAAAATGAAAAATTATAATGAATTATTTAATACTAGATTTAAAACTAGTCAGAAAATAGATGAAAAATTTGCTGAACTTTTCAATACATCTGGTTTGAAAGAGGGAATAAAGTATCTAAAACAAGTAGGGGCTACTGAACTTGATATGGATAATTATAATATTAAATACAGAATTAGTGAATGGACAAAAAATTCATTATCTAATAAAGAAAAAATTGCCTTTTTAAATGAATTGAGGGATTTAGGAGATTATATTTTAGATATAAAAGTAGAAAAAAATGAAAAATTTAATTTACCAGAGGTTAAAATTGAAACAACTAAAGGTATAATCCAAGCAATTCAATTTTCATCTGTAGCTCCTGAAGTTAAAAATTTGTTTCCATTTATTGAAAGTGATAAAAGATTTGGAAATTGTTATGACTTTGCATATAATATTTCACTTAATTTAGGAGTACCTAATCAAATTGTGACTGGGTATATATATGGATATAGCGATAAATCAAAATTTCTTCATAGCTGGGTGGAGTCTACTATAAATGATGAAGAATATGTAATTGATGGTACACTGAATGCTATGATAAATAAAGATGGATATTATTTAATGCAACATGCTAAACCAATTACAAAAATTAGTGATTCAGTATTAAAAAGTGATATAAAAAATCATCTAGATGTAATGCAAACAATGCCAATGGAGGTTTATTATGTATTTAGAAATGAAATAGTTAATGATTTGGAAAGAAATAATAAAAAAGCTAAGAGATAGCGAAATAGTTTTGATAGCAACAAAGAAGAAATATTTTTATAAGAAAGAATATAAATATGTTATACTAGTTCTAGAAAATTAAATTATTGATAATAAATTATATAATTTAATTAAAATTATATATGTAGTTGATGATAGGTAATAAGGTTACTTTTAGTGAAGTAAGAAAAGTTTTTCTCTGTTGATTATGAATGTGGAAATGTTTGTTTTTTACAAAGTGGTGAAATCGTTTTGTGATTGGCAATATTTTGAACCAGATATTATGATGATAAAAAGAATTAATGCAAGATTAAGTAGTAACAAGAAGGAAAGGAAAATTTAGGAAAATATTATGGACAAAGATTTAATGATAATATCAACATTTTTGGGATTGTTTTTGATTCTATTTTTTCTAATATTATGTTATTCAAAACTAAGGTGTAATAAAAAAATAGAAGCAACATACTTGAAATATAATAGTTATACAAGTACAGGTGGACGTGGACTAGTAACGAAGTATGCTCCTGTTTTTAAATATAATTTTGATGGCAAGGAGTATATAAATCAATCCTTTCAATTATTATCTAAGAAAAAAATACAAGAGTTTATAGTTAACAAGAATTACATTATAATTATAAATGAAAAGAAACCAAATAAGTTTGTTTTAAATAAAAGTGTAGAATTTACTGAAATATTGATATTATTAATGGGGTTATTTCTTCTTTTTCCAATTGTATTAGAATTTATTTTATAATTATGAAAACTAGAGTATTAATATTTAGTTTTTGTGTTTATTGGTAAAAATGGAAAAAGTAAAAGATGAAAAACTAAAGATTAAATAAATAGGTAATACTAGATAAAATTTAACTATAGAAGAAGGATGGATAATTATGAAAGATATAAGTAAAGATATTAAAATACGTGTAGCAACAACAAATGATGTTGATAAAATATATAATTTAATGAAAAGTGTTTATGATGGATTGGAAGATAAAACTATATATGTTCATGGAAATTTGGATTATGTGGCAAAGAGAGTAAATAATTTAGGAAGTGCAGTTGTTGCCGAATATAATGGTGAAATTGTGGGAAGTTTAATTTTTAATTATCCAGCAAATAAAGAGGAAAACTATGGTGTTGATATAAATTTGCCTGAGGATGAACTGGATTTAGTTGTTACTATGGAAAATGCTGCAGTATCACTTAAATATAGGGGAAATAATTTAGAATATCGTATGTTGAATTTTGTTGAAAATATGATAGATAAGAAAAAATATAAATATTTCCTTGCAACTGTTTCACCTATTAATGAGGCTAGCAAAAAATCTCTTGAAAAATTAGGATATAAAATTGAGAAAAAGGTAAATAAGTATGGTGGATTAGAGCGTTATATATATTGTAAATGTAATAGTTAATGAAAAGAAAAGTATTTATAAAATTATATTTAATAAGGTGTGATTATAAAAATTATTAAAAATTGAAAGTAAAAATGCAAAGGATCATAGATTGATGATGTGTTGGACAGTGTAGAAAGGCTTAGAAGAGCGTTAAACAAAAAAGAATATAATGTAGATAAGGTAATTTTAGGTTACGTTCATGATATAGGCAAGTATAATGGTGAATTTTATGTTCATGTGATGAGAGAATATAGATATTAAAAATAAAAGATATGATGACGAATACGCTAATGTATGTTTAACTTATTCATATTTAAATCATGATTATACAATAGAAGAAAATTAATTGATATTATGATTAGAAGAGAATCATGTTCTAATACACAATATCATGTAAAAGAAAATTTATAAAAAGAGGATTAATTATTTTTCCTCTTTTTTGATATTGTTTATATAAAATAAAAACTTACGAACAATTAAGTCCGTAAGTTGATTACAAATGGAGCGGATGAGGGAAATCGAATCCCCGTCACAGCCTTGGCAAGGCCGTATTCTAACCACTAAACTACATCCGCATGGAGGGGCCTAACGGATTTGAACCGATGATCAGGGTGTTGCAGACCCACGCCTTACCACTTGGCTAAAGCCCCGTACAAACAAGATTATAACAAGAACCGACTATTTTTGCAAGTACTAATTTAATATATGTTTTCTAGATATTAGATTAGTACTATTTTTTTGATTAAATACACCATATTTTAATTGTTATGTTTTATGCCGATGCTATATCTTTAGTGCTTCATATAATATATTGAATATGGAGTTGATTAAAATGAAAGAAAAGATTGTAAGTATTTTTGAAAACTCTATTGTAAAAAACTCTATTAAAACTTTTTTACAAGGTTTTTTTGGAGCTCTTGCTGTAACTATTATAAATACTGATTTATCTAATAAAGCTGTTGTTTTATCTACCTTAATTGGGGCAGTTTCATCTGGAATATGTGCAGTAAGTGATTATATTTTAAAAAGAAAGGGGGATAAAAATGAAACCGAATCAGAAATCGAGTAGTGGTGGATATGAAAACTTTCTATGCCCTTTTACAGATATGTATATAACACAAGGAGCAGGTGAAGGAACACATAAGGGTACAATGGCTGTAGATGTTAGAGGAGCAAATAGTGGAGTACGATATGCATATTATGCTCCATGTACATTACGTTGTATTAAAACATATAAGGAATCAGGACAAGTTATGTGGCAATCAACTAGTGAAGTAAGATGTGCTAATGGATATACAGGATTTGTTACATTAATGACTGCTCATGATGATAGTATGGATGCAAAAATTGGACAGATATGTCCACAAGGTGCAAGATTAGGTAATATGGGTGTCAAAGGGAATGCAACTGGTGTTCACTGTCACTTAGAAATATCACAAGGAAAGGATACTAAGTGGTTTAAGAATAAATATGGAATCTATATGTTTAATAATGAAAAAGATCTAGATCAAGTTTGTTTCTTTGATGATACAAATATTATGAATCGTACAGAGTACTTAAAGCCAAAATATACAACTAGTCCTTCTAATCCTGGAAAAAACTATGTTAATTTACCTCCTACTATTAGTAGTTGGGCAATATATGATCTTAGTGTTAGTCCAGTAAAAAAGAATGCTAAAGCATATTTGAATCCTAATAAATTTGGTGGACTTACTTATTATGTTTATGCTTATCATGATAATAATACTACTGCAGAAATAGAAACAAGAGATTATGGTAGAGTAAAGATTTATATTTATAATACATGTGCAGAAATTACAATAGATAAACCAATTTATCAATCTGGTAACTATTAAGAGAAGTTTAGCTTCTCTTTTTCTTTTTATTATGCTATTCTATTAGTAGGAGATGATAAGATGAAGAGGTTAGGTAAAGCTTTTCTTTTAATTATATTAATTGCTATCTGTTCAGGCTGTTCAAGTACAGAGAATAAAAAAATTGATTTATTAGGAATTGATTTCGATACAAAAGAAAATACAGTTGAGTTATCAAAATATAAGACAGAAAATCCTTTGGTTGCTATGTATATTGAAAATTATGGAGCAATTGTAATGGAATTATATCCTGATAAAGCACCAAATACAGTAAATAATTTTATTTCATTAGTATCTAGTGGTTTTTATGATGATAATAGTTTTCATCGTTTAGTTCCTGGGTTCGTTTTACAAGGTGGAGATCCAAATGGAGATGGAACAGGTGGACCTGGTTATTCTATTAAAGGTGAATTTAAAAATAATGGTTTTGATGGTAATGATTTAAAACATAAAGAAAAAATTGTTTCTATGGCTAGAAGTAGTGATATGGATTCAGCCGGTAGTCAGTTTTTTATTATGCTTGGTACTTCATCATATTTAGATGGTGATTATGCTGCCTTTGGTAAAGTTATTGATGGTTTTGATATTATTACTGAAATAGAAGATGAAGAAGTTGTATCTGATTCTAATACAGGAAAACTTCAAACTAATTTAACTATAAAAAAAGCTCTAGTTGATACTAGAGGTAAAACTTATGATGAAGTTGAAAAGGTAGAAAAGTAGCTATCTTTTTTTCTTTGTTTTTATTTTTCTTTGTGGAGGAAATTTATCTTCTAAGTACATACCAACAACATCTGGATAATCTGTTATATATGATACAGTTTTAGAATATATTCCAAGTTCTTCTATTACCATGTCTAAATCTTTTACTGAGCTTATTGTCCATAAAGAAACTTTCTTTTTCTTTTTTATTATTTCTTTTACTTCAGGGTTGCTAACTAGGTTTTTCTTAATTCCGATTTGGTCAAAATATGAGTAGTATTTTAATTGTTCCTTTTTATCGACTAAAGCTTGGCATTTATAGGTTGGATTTTTCTTTTTAAACTTAAGTAATGATGCTAAATCTAGGCTTTGAAATGTTATATTTTTTAATGTTATATTTTTAAGTTCTTTTCTTAGTTCATCTGAGAAACTATCAAAATTATCTTCAAATTTTAAATCTAGTAATATTTTTTTGTTATCGCATAATTTTAAGGCTTCTTTTAAAGTGATAAGATTATATTTTTTGTTTTCTAATTCATTTTTTCTGGTAATAATTATATCACCATCTTCACTGTTAAATAAATTTTTTATTTGATAGATGGGACTATTTGAAATGTGATAAAGTGGTGTTTTTACTAAAGTGCTTAAATTTGTGTTTGAGATATCAACACTTTCTAAGTTATCTGTTGTTACATATTTGGGATGAGTAATTACTAATTTATTATCTTTTGTCATTCTAATATCTAATTCAATTCCATCAATGTATTTTTTATTTGCTGCTTCACATATAGCTTCTTTACTGTTTTCTACTTCTTTTGATGAGAAACCACGGTGGGCAATAATTTCAAAATTATCTTTTTTAAAATGGTCATCATAACTTTCTAATTGAGTATTAAAAAGCTTTTTACTATCTTTATTTTCTCTTATTTTAAATCCAGAAGTAGCTAATACTGCTATGGAAGCAAATAGTACTAATTTTTTATGTTTTTTCATAACTATTTCCTCCAATTAGATTTTATTCTAACATAAACAATAAAAAAAGGAAATTAGTTTTCCTTGATTTTTAGTCCTTGATCTGGTTTTAAAGATAATTCTAATATTTTTTGATGTTCTTTTTCTAATTGACGATATTTTACTCCACATGTATCAAGTAGTAGTTTTGAAGCTTTATTTCCATCTGTTCCATTATATTTATCTGATAAATATACTATTTCTTTAATACCAGATTGTATAATTGCTTTTGCACATTCGTTACATGGAAATAAATCTACATAGATTTTAGCTCCTTCTAAGTCTTTTCTACTACCACGATAATTTAAAATGGCATTTAATTCAGAATGACAAACATATGGATATTTTGTGTCATTTTCATTATTTCCTTCACGATTCCAAGGAAATTTATCATCATCAAATCCATTAGGTGCACCGTTGTAACCAATTGATAAAATTCTATTGTGATCATCTATAATGCATGAACCAACTTGTGTAGATGGATCTTTACTTCTTCCAGCAGATAGTTTAGCAAGTGCCATAAAGTATTCATCCCAACTTAAAAATTCTTTCTTTTTTTGTCCTAAAATTTTTTCATCTAACTTCATAACCTCATCTCCTGTAAAATATTTTAACATATTTTTATGTTATAAATGTACTTTTTTGTTATTTTATAGGGAAAAGTAATTTCTTTTTACAATAATAGATGTAGAAGGAAGTTACTTTT
>URHJ01000035.1 GCA_900547465.1 uncultured Mycoplasmatota bacterium
TTATATAAGATATAATTTAATATTTTATAATTAAAATAATATTAAAATCTAGTTTTATATGATATAATGAACATAGGAAGTGATAAAATGGATAATGAAAGAATGATTAAACTACAACACTTTTTTTCAGTAGATGTTAAGATAAAAAAAGAACTATTTGACATTGCTCCACAGTCTCTAGAGGGGTATATGGATGAAGAATCAGTTAGTAAATATACAGATAAATTAAATGATTCACTTACATATATATTTAATGAATTAAAATGTGTTACCCTAGATATCTTTGGAAAAAACTCAAATGTATTTAATAGAGTATGCTATTTAGAAGAAGTTATAAAAGAAAGTTTTTATAACTGTGGTTTTGATATAAATAAATTAAAATCATTTTATCAAAAATATATAAGTAATATGGAACCAGCATTTATAGATAGTGTAAAAAGTAAATGTATCGGCTATTATATTTTTTATAGTACAAGTCCTGCAGATGAGGCTACTTCAATAAATGAAATATTACATTTTATTCATTCCTACATTATTAATAATGAGAAAATTTTACAATCAATACCACTATTAAAGAATAAAAATAATAGTAATAATTATCCTATAAGTTTAAGAGGTGTTAAAAGCCCTATATTTAAGCAAATATTTAAAATGTTTCCAAAAGATTTAACTGGTGGATGTACTGATATGGTGGCTATAAATGATAAAAAACTGATAATAATGATTAGAGGTAGAGGACATGCTTTGACAATAGAAGTTACATTAAATAATAATATTGCTAGAATAGAATATTTTATTCCTAAACTTTGTAATATTGAAATGATTAATAACTTGCCTGGTATTAATAAAGTAAATAAAAATAGTATTGGAGCTACTGGCGTTATAGAAACACCTATAAACACTTTACCAGGAGTATTATTTGATTTTATTTCCAAAGTTCCTACTGATTATGACATGGTTAATGATTTTGAAGAAATAAAAAGAAACAGAAGAGGAAAAGTTATGTAAGTTACATTTATTGTAACTTCTTTTTTTAATATATAAAAGTGTCAAAAAATAAGTAAAAAATTAAGCAGTTTCTTTACATTTGATTATGTTTCTGCTATGATTAAAAAGTAAGGAGAGTTGATAATATGACAAAGTATGTATATGCCTTCACCGAAGGAAATAAAGATATGCGTAATCTATTAGGAGGTAAGGGTGCTAACCTAGCAGAAATGACTAATTTAGGACTTCCTATACCTAAAGGATTTACTATTACTACAGAGGCTTGTATAAATTATTATAAAGAAAGTAAAAAAATATCAAAAGATATTGAAGAAGAAATATTTTCTAATATAAAATTATTAGAAGAACAAATAGGTAAAGAATTTGGCTCTAATGATAACCCATTATTAGTATCTGTAAGAAGTGGAGCAAGAGCTAGTATGCCTGGTATGATGGATACAATTCTAAATCTAGGATTAAATGATATAAGCGTTGAAGGTCTAGCTAAGAAGACAGGAAACGAAAGATTTGCCTATGACTCATATCGAAGATTTATTCAAATGTATTCAGATGTTGTTATGGAAGTAAATAAATCTTTTTTTGAAAAAATAATAGATGAAGTAAAAAAAGAAAAAAATATAACATATGATACTGAACTTACAGTAGAAGATTTAAAAGAATTAGTAAAAAGATTTAAAAAAGTATATAGCAATCATATGCATGGAGAAGAATTTCCTCAAGATCCAAAAGAGCAATTAATTGGGGCTGTAGAAGCTGTATTTAGATCATGGAATAATAAAAGAGCCATTGTATATAGAAGAATGAATGACATTCCAGGAGATTGGGGAACAGCAGTTAATGTACAATCAATGGTTTTTGGTAACATGGGAGAAAACTCAGGAACAGGAGTAGCCTTTACTAGAGATCCCGCAACAGGTAAAAAAGGTATTTACGGAGAATATCTAATAAACGCTCAAGGAGAGGATGTAGTAGCAGGAGTAAGAACTCCAAGGCCAATTACTAAATTACAAGAAGATATGCCAGAATGTTATAATGAATTTATCCATATAGCAGATAGTTTAGAAAAACATTATCGTGATATGCAAGATATGGAATTTACTATTGAAGAAGGAAAATTATATATATTGCAAACAAGAAATGGTAAAAGAACTGCTAAAGCAGCCATAAAGATAGCATGTGATTTAATAGACGAAAATATGATAACAGAAAAAGAAGCACTATTAAGAATAGATGCTAAAAGCTTAGATCAATTATTACATCCAACCTTTAATGATGAAGCACTAAAAGAAGGAATAGAAATAGGAGAAGCCCTTCCAGCCTCTCCAGGAGCTGCTGCTGGTAAAGTAGTATTTACAGCATTAGATGCTAAAAAACAAGGAAAAGGCGGTCAAGGAGAAAGAGTAGTACTAGTAAGATTAGAAACAACTCCAGAAGATATTGAAGGAATGACAGCTTCTCAAGGAATTTTAACAGGTAGAGGTGGTAGGACATCACATGCCGCTGTTGTAGCACGTGGTATGGGAACATGTTGCGTAGCTGGTTGTACTCAAATGAGTATCAATGAAGAAGAAAAATATTTCACTTTAGGTGGATATACATTCCATGAAGGAGACTATATTTCAATAGATGGAAATACCGGAAAAATATATAAGGGAGATATAAAAACAGAAGAAGCCACTGTAAGTGGAAACTTCGGAAGAATAATGTCTTTAGCAGATAAATATAGAACACTAGGAATCAGAACAAATGCCGATAACCCAAAAGACACTAAAAAAGCCATAGAATTAGGAGCAGAAGGAATAGGATTATGTAGAACAGAACACATGTTCTTTGAAGAAGATAGAATACCAAAAATAAGAAAAATGATTCTTTCAGAAACATCAGAAGAAAGAACCAAAGCTTTAAACGAATTAATACCATTCCAAAAAGGTGACTTCAAAGCTATGTATAAAGAACTAAAAGGCATGCCTATGACAGTAAGATATCTAGATCCACCACTTCATGAATTCTTACCATCGGAAGAAGAAGAAATAATATCACTAGCAAAAGAAATGAATGTAACAGTAGAACATCTAAAAAATAAAATAGCAGAATTACATGAATTCAATCCAATGATGGGACATCGTGGATGTAGACTAGACGTAACATATCCAGAAATAGCAAAAATGCAAACAAGAGCCTTAATGGAAGCCGCTATCGAAGTAACTGAAGAAGAAGGATATAATATTACACCAGAAATCATGATACCATTAGTAGGTGAAGAGAAGGAACTTAAGTTTGTTAAGGATATTGTTGTAGAAATAGCCGAAGAAGTAAAAAAAGAAAAAAATTCTAATATAAAGTATCATATTGGTACTATGATAGAAGTACCAAGAGCAGCCCTTTTAGCAGATGAAATAGCTAAAGAAGCAGAATTCTTCTCATTTGGTACTAATGATTTAACACAATTAACTTTTGGCTTTTCAAGAGATGATGCCGGTAAATTCTTAGATTCCTACTATCAAAACCAAATATATGAAATAGATCCATTTGCTAAATTAGATCAAAAAGGAGTAGGAAAATTAGTAGAAATGGCAGTAGAAAAAGGAAAAAGTACTAGAAGTGATATCAAACTAGGTATTTGTGGAGAACATGGAGGAGAACCATCATCAATAGAATTCTTCCACAAAGTAGGATTAGACTATGTATCATGCTCTCCATATAGAGTTCCTATTGCTAGATTAGCAGCTGCTCAAGCAAAACTAAAAGAAAATATATAATCATTAAAAATTATTTTTTCACTGCAAGCCTGTAGTCTTGCTAGCGTTATTTGGAGCCTGGGTCTCCAAATAAACATTAATTAAGAGAATTTTTAGAAAAATATAGTATATTTATATTACATTTATTAGTGCAAAAATATAGTAGTATGACTAATAAATGATACCGGTTAAAAATTTAGAATAACTTCATCAAAAGATGGAGTTTTCTTTTACTTTATGATACAATCATATTAGGAGTTGATAAAATGAAAACAGAAAAAATAAAATCAAGTAGTGATAATCTAGAATTAGAAATAGCCCATATAGAACCAAATAGTGAAATAAAAGGAGTAGTACAAATATCCCATGGAATGGCCGAACATAAAGAAAGATATTATGATTTCATGGAATATTTAAAAGATAATGGCTATGCTGCAGTAATTCATGATCATCGAGGCCATGGTGCAAGTGTTAAAAGCAAAGAAGATTTAGGTTATTTTTATACTGATAATATAGATTATATAATAAATGACTTATATGATGTAACAAAATATATAAAGAAAAAATATAAAAACAAGAAAATATATCTATTTAGTCATAGTATGGGAACATTAGTAGCTAGAGGTTATATTCAAAAATATGATAATGAAATAGAAAAATTAATATTATGCGGTCCTCCTACTAAAAACGAATTAACAAAATTTGCCATAAAATTATCAAAACTAAGTAATCATACAAATAAACCAAATAAATTATTAAACAAATTAACATTTGGTAATTATAGTAAAGATAAAAGTATAGATAATAGTTGGTTATCTAAAAACATAGATAATGTAAATAATTATAACGAAGATGAATTATGTGGCTTTATATTTACTAGTAATGGTTTTACAAATTTATATAAATTAATGGATAACGCATTTCAAAAAGAAAATTATAAAATGCAAAATAAATCTCTTCCAATCTTTTTAATAGCGGGAAGTGATGATCCAGTTATTCAAAATGAAAACAAGTTTTAGAACTAGTTTAAAAGCTACTGCTCATTTCTTGCATACCGTTGAAAATCTGCTAAATTTCGATGCACAAAAAACTATTTCTATGATTTCGGATTACATTGATATCGGCACATTAAAAGATATTCCTCGCGATATTTATACCAAGGAAATGCTTTACCAACTTATTAAAGAAATTTTTGTTTTTCTCTGTGATGATATTGATTCGATGAATACAGATGAAATTCTTGAAGAATGCCACAAATATCTCGTAAACAAATTCTGCTATTTTAATAGAACATAGAAAAAGACAGTCATTCTCGACTGTCTTTTCATTCTCTTTAAATGCTATAATTGATTTGCAATCTTTCAGGAGGTGGATTTACTATGAATGACTTAATGTCTCAACTTATATCATATATTCCTTTTAACGAACAAGAAAAACAAGATAAGCAGCTTATTATTGACCAACTTGCTAATGCCAAAGATATTTTTACTCGTAAAAACAAATTAGCTCATTTTACCGTATCAGCTTGGATTATCAGCCATGATAAAAATAAAGTTCTAATGGCTTATCACAATATCTATCAATCTTGGTCTTGGCTTGGAGGACATGCTGATGGCAACTCTAATTTAAAGCAAGTAATTCTCAAAGAAATTCAAGAAGAAAGTGGCCTAACTGATGTTAAATTTTTATCAGACGATATTTTCTCGCTTGAAGTTCTAACTGTTGATGGACACGAAAAACGTGGAGAATATGTTTCTTCGCACTTACATTTAAACATTACTTACCTATTCGAAGCTGATACTACTATGCCATTGCGCATCAAGCCTGATGAAAATAGTCAAATCGCTTGGCTTGATTTATCTAGCTTAGATTCTAAGGTCAGTGAAGTTTGGTTCAATCAACGTATCTATCATAAATTAATTGAAAAGGTTAACCTACTTTACTAACTATACCCCAACCGGCGTTTTTCTTCTTTTACATATTGTCTCAATCCTGATTCAAACGTATATTTAGGAAGGAAGCCGGTTTTTTCAAGCTTCGTGATATCCGCAAGTGAATTTTTGGTATCAAATTTCAAACCCTTGTTATGTATAATTTTTAGCTTTTTACCTGTAATTTCTTCAAAAGCTACTATTAAGTCTATTAAACTTACCGATTTTCCAGAAGCAACATTGAAGATTTTTCCACTTATTTGGGGGTCTTTCAGTAACATCAAAGTAGCATCAACTGCATCTGTTACATACATATAATCACGTGTTTGCTTTCCATCACCATTTAATCTAAATTCCTTGTCATTAAGCAAACAGTCTAAGATAATTGCACATACACCTGCAGAT
>URHJ01000036.1 GCA_900547465.1 uncultured Mycoplasmatota bacterium
CTAGGGCTATTACCAATAACTGTTTTTTATTTCTTTCTGCGAAATTTTCTTTATTCTTTTTCATCTTCTAGGTCCTCTCTACTCTATATTTTCATACTAATTATACTAATTTTATTTTAATAAATCAATTATATTTTAAACATCTTTTAAAATACTTGTATATTTCCACTACTACTAAAATTGAAAGTGAAATAACAAATAAGAAAACACAATCCATAAATGGAATTGATACTGTTTTCAACACCTTAGATAATATAGGAGATTCCATAACAATAACTTGTAATAAGATAGATCCTACTATAACTATTGGTATTAATACATTTCCTTTCAAATGTACTTTAAAGAATGATTCAGCTTCACTCCTACAATTTAATACATGAATATTTTGAATAAATACCATAAGTGCCATAATATATCCTCTAGCAACACCTACTTCCATTCCACTATCTAATAAGTATTTCCAAACAAGAAAAACTAAAACTCCTATAAACAATCCTGATACAAATACCTCACTAAACAATTCTTTATTAAATAAAGTATCATTTGTTTTTATTGGAGGTTTATTCATTACATCGTCTTCTACACCTTCAAATGATAATGCAAAGTCCTGTAATCCATCAGTTACAATATTTAACCACAAAAGTTGTATCGCCACTAAAGGCATTGGCAAATTAAATAAAATTGAAAGTAAGAAAAATAACACTTCTGCAAAACCACAAGATAAAAGCATATAAGATATTTTTCTAATATTACTGTAAGCACCTCTACCTTCTCTTACTCCATCAACAATAGATGCAAAACTATCATTTAAAATAATCATATCACTAACATCTTTACTAACATCAGTCCCACTTCCCATTGCAATACCTATATTAGCACTCTTCAAAGCTGGAGAATCATTAACACCATCACCTGTTACCGCAACAAATTCACCACTTCTTTTTAACGAATTTACTATTTCAAGTTTATCCAATGGACTCATTCTTGTAAAAACTTTTTTACCCTTTATAAACTTATCAAAATGTTTTTCACCTTTCTTTAACTCATCATTCAATAAAACAGTATCACATACTTCACTTTTTCTACTAGCAATACCTAACTTTTTAGCTATAGCATATGCAGTAAGTGGATGATCACCTGTAATCATAATTGTAGTAATTCCTGCTTTCTTACACTCTTTAATAGCGGAAGATGCATCACTTCTTACAGGATCTATAAATGCTACTAATCCAATAAACGTCAAATGTTCTAAATCTTTTTCTGAATATTCTTTTTTCTTTTCTATTTCTTTATATGCAATCGCAATAACACGATATCCATCTTTAGCTAATAACTCATTTTGAGACATTATTTTTCTTCTTAATCTTGTAGAACAAAAACTTAATATTTTTTCAAGTGACCCTTTAACAGTACAATAATTCTTACCATTTTTCTCATAAAACACAGCTGAGTATTGTTTTTCTGATTCATATTCTATTCTTTTTAATATATTAATATTTGAACCATTTACATCTAACTTATTACCAAGTATTTTAAATGCAATATCTATAGAATCTCCAAGATATTTCTTATCTTTGTTCATTATTGCTTCATTGTTTATATAACCTAACTCACTAATAAATCTAACATTTTTATCTATTACATTATCTTTATCTACATCAAATTCTTCTCCATCTGGAAACACAATTTTCTTAGCCATTTGCTTATTTATTGTTAATGTTCCTGTTTTATCACTCGCTATATAAGTACAACTACCTAATGATTCTACTGAATTTAATTTTTTAACTATTACATGCTTTTTATAAATTCTATTTGATGTAATAGTTAAAGCCATTGTCAAAGCAAGAGGTAACCCTTCTGGCATTGCTGATACAGATAAAGCAACAACAGATAAAAATATTTCATTAAAACTGATACTTTTAAATGAAAGTATAAAAGCTATTACTATGGCTATTATTATAATTGCTATACTTATTTGTTTAGAAAATTTATCCATACGAATTGTAAGAGGTGATTTTTCTTTTTTAGTAGTTGCTACTTTAGATGCAATTTTTCCTATTTCTGTATTTAAACCTGTACCTGTAACAACACATATAGCTCTGCCTGTAGAAACTGTTGTACCTGCAAAAACCATATTTTTCATATCACTAATTGCTACTTTTTTATCTATAACTTCTATATTTTTATTAACAGCCATACTCTCACCTGTTAAAACAGATTCATCTACAGTAAAATTATTGCATTCTATAATTCTCATATCTGCACTTATTTTATCTCCTGATGTTAAAAATACAATATCACCCACTACCAAATTAGAAGCATGAATAGAACTTTCCTCACCATCTCTTTTTACTAATGTATTTACTTCAATCATATTAGAAAGATTAGAAACACTCTTACCTGCCTTCCATTCTTGAATACTTCCTAAAAGTAAATCAACTATTATAATGAAAAAGATTGCTAAAGCATCTACTACTTCTCCTATTAATAAAGAAAAAATAGTTGTTATTACAAGAAGTATAACAATAGGATCTTTAAGTTCTTTTACAAAAATATGTAAAAAACTTTCATTTTTCTTTTTTGGTAAAGTATTATACCCATATCTTTCTAATCTTTTTAATGTCTCTTTATTACTTAATCCATTAATATCAGAATTTACTTTTTTAAAAACTTCTTCAATTGTAAATTTATACATAATATCACCCTTTTATTCTATTCAAGTCTATCACATTATCTATTTAAATAACAACCATCATCGTGAGAATATATAACACCTATTGCTTGTAAATAAGAATAAATAATTGTACTTCCTACAAATTTCATTCCTCTTTTTTTTAAATCATCCGATACCAAGTCTGATAAATCTGATTTTGTTTTACCTGTTTCTATAATAGTTTTATTATTAGTAAAACCCCAAATATAATTAGAAAAACTATTATACTCATTTTTTATTTTTTTAAATACTTTAGCATTATTTATCATTGCATTTATTTTTAATCTATTTCTAATAATACCCGCATTTTTTAAAGATTTTTCTATTTTTTCTGAGTCATATAACACTATCTTATCTATATCAAAATTATCAAATTCAACTTCAAAGTTTTTTCTTTTATTTAGTATACATTCAAAAGATAATCCAGCTTGAAATATTTCTAAAATAAGCATTTCAAATAAGTTTTTATCATTATGACAAGCTATACCCCATTCTTTATCATGATATTCTACATATAATTCATTTTTCATATTAACCCAACTACATCTTTTCTTATTATCCATATAAATCATCCTCAATTATAAAATAAGTTAAAGTAAATATATTAATTAAATTCTTATCAACTATTACTCCAAGTAGAAATCAAGATATTATTGATATAAATGATAATAGCGATAAATCAAAACTAATTATCTTTCATTTTATTTATTTTGGCATATATATCATACCAACTATAACATCTAATATTATTATCACCTATACAATTTTTATTATATCCCGCATGAAAACATATAACTGGAATTCTCGTTGATATTTTATTTATATTATCTACTTTATCTTCTATCATTACATCAATCATATTTTCTAAACATATACTAAGTTTTTCTTCTGGACTAAAAATAATTTTGTCATACACTATTTCATTTCTTTTTAGCCAGTCTAAAACTATATTTCTATTTTCTTCTATACTCATTACATTAGCTGAATGAGATAAAAAACTGCCTCTTGCTGTAATTATATATATTTCATTTCCATCTTGTTTTAATTTTTTTATTACTTCACTTGCAAATTTTCTAACATCAACATTTATAGAATACTCTTTAAAATATTCAGTCCAAAATTCATCGTCAAATTTACTATCAACTTTAAATATATCAGTTGTTTCATATCCTTCATTATCTAATATTTCTTTTCCATATTTTTCAAAATAAAATTTACTACCATAATCTAACTGCCACTTTTCTATATCAGTTAATACTCCATCTATATCTATTCCTATTCGCATTTAATACATCTCCTATTTTATTTCTAAATATATATTATCTTCTAGTAAACAATCTTCTAATGTCTTATGATCATTTAATATATATAATTTTTCATAGTCTCTTTTAATTGAATCTTCATAATAAGGTTTAAAAACCTCTTTAAGTCTAATTATAAAATCTTCATTATTATTTCTTTCAATGCATCGGCTTTTTACCTCATCAAAATTATTTAAATTTGGATAAGCAATACTATATTTAATATTATGTTTATCAAAGTAATCAAAATGTTCTGGCTTTAACTGAACTAATACAACATCATACTTATCAGTAGCTTCAACAATTGCTTTATAATAATTTATTGGCCAATTAGGATTTAATTTTCTTGGAGTTCCTTTTCTTTCTTCAGTTGGTATATTAATTAATTCTGAATTATCAAATTTATAATTACTAGACTCTAAATCGATTACATTTTTATATTTTTTACCTAAATAAGTTTTTCCACAAGTAGCAAAAGCAGATATTATTATTCCTTTACACATAACTACCTCCTACAGTTCATACATTTTAATTTTACAATTTTTTAAACCATGTTCTAAAAATTTTCCATCTCTTATCCCTTGGAAATAAGCACTAAAAGCCTTTGATACTCCTTATATAAAAATCTTTATTTCTGTCTTCAATAAAGAAAGGCATTATATTATTATACAAACATTCTCTAAACATAATAATTCTTCCAACTCGACCATTGGCCATCTTGAAAAGGATGAATTTTCTCAAATCTTACATGAAATCCAACAATATCTTCAATATTTTTTTTATCAATTTTATCATACCATTTCATTAAATCTTTCATATCATTTACAACATTACTTGGAAGTGACGTTGTAATATTACCAACAAAGTTCTTTTCCTTTTTATATTTTCCAACATTAAACCATTCTTTTTCACTATCAGTTAGAGTTCCATCTTTTAAAATAAAGTGGAATTTTTTTATCATATCTTCAGATAATTTATCATCAATAGTATCTAACATATATTTGAATAAAGTAAAATGATTTTTTGTT
>URHJ01000037.1 GCA_900547465.1 uncultured Mycoplasmatota bacterium
AATTCATTAAACTTATCTAGGTTTGTTTGACTAGTCATATTATCACCTACACTATTATTATCCCATGTATTAATAAAAAAGTTTCAAAAAAAGATACACTTTAATATAAAATGTATCTACTTTTATTTATTTTTATTTTTTCTTTTAAGATTATCTAGTAAAAATAAATCTATTTCTTCATTATGTAAAGTCATATCTCATTTATCTTAAGTGCTTTACTTGCTCTCTTATATGTTTTAGGATTAGTTCTGGGTCCTACTTCAAAACAATATTGATAAGCATTACCTCTTTTTCTTATGCTAATTATTTTATCACTTTCCTTATCTCTGATTTACATATAAAAATAGAGTATATCTATATGATACACTCTATTCATTCTTTGCTTTATCATTAATTTTATTACTTATTACTTTTAATGTTTCTAAATATTCTTTTTCAATCGGACTTATTGTTTTTACTTGATATTTCTTATATTCATCTTTTGCTTTTTCAATCGCTTTGTTACGACTAACTGTACCTGCACCCACAAGTAACCTTTCTCCAGTACTGGAAAGGATTGTATCCAGTTGTCTAATATAATCTTCCATATGCATTGGATTATGTCTAATTGCCTGTATTTCTGCAAAATCAAAATATCCAGAAACCAAATTATTTAAAATTTTTAGTTCTTCTTCTGTTAAATAATTTTTAGCAATTACAACATCACTCATTACTGGTAAATCGCCACCAAAAGTAGTAAGTCCCATAAATGGTTTGTCAGAATTTGCTCTTTCATAGATTACTTCTGGTGCTGTATGTCCGTGTGCAGCGTAGTGAAGTTTATTTTGAACAATCTTAAAAAATTCAATTGATTTTTCATCTTTAGGATTATAATCTACAGCAGTTGCATATAAATCAAGAACTTGTCTATATAATACTTTTTCAGATGATCTTATATCTTTAATTCTAGCAAGTAATTCTTTCCAATAATTTCCTCCACCATTTCCTTTAAGTTTTTCATCATCCATAGTGAAGCCTTTAATCATATATTCTTTTAATCTTTCAGTCGCCCATCTTCTAAAA
Source organism: uncultured Mycoplasmatota bacterium (assembly GCA_900547465.1). GTDB lineage: Bacteria > Bacillota_I > Bacilli_A > RF39 > UBA660 > UMGS995. Next base: position 1,063 of record URHJ01000037.1, read on the forward strand.
TTAGTAGCAACTTTGGATTTTATTCTATATCCTAAAGATATAATCATATCTAAATTGTAATATGTAATCTCTCTATTTACTGTTCTATTACCTTCTATTCGAACCTGTCGGAAATTTTGACATGTTGAATTCTTATCCAATTCTTCTTCAGCATAAATATTATTTATATGTTCAATAATATTTGTTCTAGATGTCGAAAACAATTCTGCCATTTGTTGTTGTGATAGCCATACTGTTTCATCTTCAAGTTTTACGTCTATTTTTGTTTTACCATCTTCTAGTTGATATATTACTATATTATTTTTTTCTTCCATTAAAAACCTCCTTTTTAAATTCAAAAGGTGTCAACACATTATTTCTCGTTCACACCTTATTTTACTACATATTTTTAATATTTTGTGGACAAGTTATATAACTCGAACTAATTTATAATTTTTATAATTATTAGTTTTCCCTTATTTTATGTTACTTTCCACAACAGTTTTTATACTTTTTGCCACTTCCGCAAGTTCATCATTTTTCAGTATATATGATACTATGAAGTATGTATAGTATTATAGGTTTTTCAAGGTTTAAAAGGTCTGAACAGTATTGGTATAAATGTTACATATAGTATTATTTTTACCATACATTTTTTAGTCTGTGAGCACAAAATGTGCACATTGTTCCCATCACATATTCAAAAATGCATAACATCATATATGATATTACTAATTATTTCAAATTTTTTCAACGTTATGTGTTTTATCTATTTTTTTATCTAATTTTTTGTAATTTGATTTAAAATTTAATAAAGTTTCCATTGCACTTATAACTGCTGAGGATTCAAATATATCTCTCCTATAATACCCAGTTGTTAGGTATCCAGTTATTCCATTATCTTTTTTATTACTACTATTACCAAGAATACATTCAATAACTTTATTCAAAGATTTTCCATCTTTAACATAATTAAACATTCTTTCAGTAATTTGAAGACCACTCGATTTTCCTATAAATTCATTACCATTTTGGTCTAATATTGATGCATAAGTAACAATAAAATATGTATTATCTATCTGTTCATACCCACCCTCAATACTAATTAGTAAATCAAATGAAATATCATTTTCCATGCAATAATTATATAAACCATGATTTCTATTTTTTGCACCTATTAAAGTTTCATCATTAATAGGTTTAGAACTTACTAAAGAATTAACATTAACAGGGACAATAGAAATATCATCAAATCCTAATTCATTCATTGCAATTAAAATTGACCTTTGTTTAGAAACATTCATAGAGCCTAAAACTATTTTCATATTTTCACCATCCTATTTTTTTATAAAACAAACTATTTACTACAACGTTGTTTATGATTCTTACCAAACTCAAAGATTACTTTTTTCCAGTACATATAACACTATGAAGCATAGATAGTATTACATATTTTTCATTTATGAGCACAAAATGTGCACAAATGGCGTTATGTGCACAATTTTTTGCCTTTTTTTGACTATTGAGAAACTCACAAACTTTTATAAAACAAGCTATTTACCACAACAATTCTTATATTTCTTACCACTTCCACATGGACACAAATCATTTCTACCAACTTTAGTACTTTTCTTTTGTACCTTAGCATGGTCCTTGCTATCATTTGTTACAGTATTCTTAGCAACTTGTTTTCTCTCAATATTTTGTCTAATTTCAGATTTTAATAGATAAACACTAATATCTTTATTAATTCTGGCAAGCATTTCATCAAATAACTGATATCCTTCCATTGTATATGCTTGTAGAGGACTAGTATTAGCATAACCTCTAAGACCAATACCATCTCTTAAATGCGTCATTGTAGAAATATGTTCCATCCAGTAATTATCAATAACTCTAAGAGATATAGCTTTTTCAAACTCATTTCTAACCTCTTCTGGAATATCTTCAAGTTTTTCTTCATAATCCTTTAAAGCGTTTTCATATATTATATCAATAACCTCACTAGGATGTTTACCATTAATTTCAGATAAGTTGATTCTATATTTTCTAAGTAAGTTTTCATTTACTGCTTCAAGTATTTCACTATAATCATTTTCTTTAAGTTTATTACTTTCTACTAAATGTGAATTAACAATGTCAGTAATATAATCTTTAAAGTCGTTAAGAATATTTTCGTGAATAGAATCATTATCTAGTATTTCATTTCTCTTAGCATAAATAATTTCTCTTTGATTATTCATAACATCATCATAGTTAAGAAGTTGCTTTCTTATATCAAAGTTATTACCTTCAACTTTTCTTTGAGCGGATTCAACAGTTTTAGAAAACATCTTATTTTGAATAACCATATCACCAGTAAATCCTAAATTATTAAGCATTCCTCTATATTTATCCGAACCAAATCTAACAAGTAAATCATCTTCAAAAGAAACATAGAATTGAGTAAATCCAGGGTCTCCTTGTCTACCACTTCTACCTCTAAGCTGATTATCTATTCTTCTAGATTCATGTCTCTCACTACCAATTACACATAAACCACCTAGTTCTTTAACACCTTCACCTAGTTTAATATCAGTACCACGGCCTGCCATATTAGTAGCAATAGTAACAGCACCTTTTTCTCCAGCATGAGCAATAATTTCTGCTTCTCTAGCATGGTTCTTAGCATTTAATACTTCGTGAGGAATTTTCTTTTTAGTAAGCATTTTACTAAGTAATTCCGAAGTTTCAATAGCAATAGTACCTACAAGTACTGGTTGTCCAGTTTTATGTCTTCTTTCAATTTCACTAACAATAGCATTATATTTACCACTTTTACCAGGATATAATAAGTCAGTGGCATCCTCTCTAATGACAGGCTTATTAGTAGGAATTTGAATAACAAACATATTATAAATATTTCTAAATTCTTCTTCTTCAGTTTTAGCAGTACCAGTCATACCAGCAATTTTATTATACATTCTAAAGAAATTTTGGAAAGTAATCGTAGCAAGAGTTTTAGTTTCTTGTTGAATCTTAACACCTTCTTTAGCCTCAATAGCTTGATGAAGTCCATCAGAGAAGGCTCTACCCTTCATAAGTCTACCAGTAAATTGATCTACGATAACAACTTCACCATCTTGTACAACATAGTCAACATCTAAACTCATAGCGTAATTAGCTCTTAAAGCTTGATTAATATGATGAACCAAAGCTGTGTTATTAATATCATACAAATTGTCAATATGGAAAGTATCCTCAGCTTTTCTACTGCCTTCATCAGTAAGATTTACTGCCTTAGTTTTTTCATCCATAATATAATCTTCATTTTCTTTAAGACGTTTAACAAATCTATCAGCATCAATATATAGATTAGCGGATTGCATAGCACCACCAGATATAATAAGAGGAGTCCTAGCCTCATCAATTAAAATAGAGTCAACTTCATCAACAATACAAAAATTAAGAGGTCTCTGAACTCTATTTTCTTTTTTTACAACCATGTTATCTCTTAAGTAATCAAAACCAAGTTCATTATTAGTACTATATAAAATATCACAATTATAAGCTTCTTGCTTTTCTTTGAAAGATAATTCTCTTAAGTTAAGACCTACAGTAAGACCTAAAAACTTAAATATACTACCCATCCATTCAGAATCTCTAGTAGATAAGAATTCATTAA
>URHJ01000038.1 GCA_900547465.1 uncultured Mycoplasmatota bacterium
TAAACCACCAGCAGCAAATTTAAAAGCAATAGATAAAACACAAACTATATCAAGTATAGTATTTCAAGTAGTTAATGATACTCCTACAAATACTTCTAATACAAATAATAAAACTAAGGTAAAGAAGCTTGATAATAAAAAAGATGCAGAAGTAGTAAAAGTAGCAAGTATGAAGAGTCAAGCAGCAGCATCATATGATGTATCAGTAGAACAAGATAAATCAGTAATGCAATATAATGTCTTAAATGAAGATGGAACAACATATACAGCATATATAGAAGCTAGTAAGAAAATAGTGGCACCAGAGGATTCATCTGGATTATTAAGTGGATCTAGTATAACTTCTATTACAGGACTTGAAAACTTAGATACTTCACAAGTAGTTAATATGTCTGGATTTTTCAGTGGAATTAGGGTGTCATCACTTGATGTATCATCACTAGATACGTCAAATGTTACTAATATGTCTTCTATGTTTAGTAGTGCTTCGATACCGTCTATTGATATTAGAAAATGGAATGTTTCAAATGTTTTAGATATGACAACTATGTTTGCATCATCTAATATTCCTTCTATAAATTTAAGTGGTTTAGATGCTTCAAAAGTTACCACAATGTATCAGATGTTTACATCTTCAAATGTGAATTCTATAGATTTAAGTAATTTAAATGTATCAGGTGTTAAAAACATGTCATTTATGTTTTATCAAACTGCAAATTTAAGTACTTTAAACATAGATGATATAAATACTTCTAGTGCTACTAATATGTCATTCATGTTTTATGGAACTGGTTTGAGTTCAATAGATTTAAGTTTATTAGATACATCAAAAGTAACTAATATGGGTAGAATGTTTGCTACTACTAAGAATATGGAATCATTAGATTTTAGTGTTGTTGATGTCTCAAAGGTTACTTCAATAGAATCACTAATTGCTGATAGTAATGTAAAGGAATTAAACTTAACAGGCCTTAGCTGGGATAGTACTGATGGAAGTTATATGAATGGAATAAATGCGATGCTTTCTAGTGCTTCTAACTTAGAAGTTTTAGATGCGAATAATATGTCTATACCACGTGTTACTATGCTTGGTTATACAGGTGCAAGTGGTTGGACAGATCTTAAAAGTATTAAGTATATAAATATGAATCATTTGAATGCTCCTAATCTAACAGGTTTAGGTAGGATAGTACCTTATTATAAAACTACTGGAGTTGTTCAAACGGAATTGATTGATCTTAGTTATATGAATGCACCTAAGTTAGAAAGCATGACGAAATTTCTTAGTGAAGGTCTAGTAAAAAATGTAAATTTAAGTCATTTTGTTGATACATCTAACTTAACTGATATGAGTTATGCCTTTGAGTATACTCCTATTTTGGAAAATATTGATTTGACTGGAACTAGTACAGCTAATGTTAAAAATATTTCATATATGTTTAATAATTCTGGAATATCTAGTTTTGATTTTTCACAACTAGATACATCTAGTGTAACTAATATAAGTTTATTTTTGAGTAATGCTTATAGATTAACGACAGTAGATTTAAGCTCTTTTGATAATTCTCATTCTTATTATAATAGTGGAGGAGCTTTATATTTAAGAGCAGTTGAAAATTTGAATTTACATGGTTTAGATTTTAGTGGTAATGTCTATGGAGATATTAATTACATGAGTGCTTTAAAGAACTTAGATATGAGTGATATGAAAGTCGATTATTTACCTAATTTGTCTAATAAACCTATAACTACTGTTAACTTTAGTAATACAGTTGTTACTAGTGCTTCTTATGCTAGTATGTCATCAATGTTTGAAGGTGATACATTACTAACTACTGTTAATATGGAAAATCTTAATGCTCCTAATGTTATGGATTTATCTAAAATGTTTTATGGTGCAACTAGTTTAACTGATTTAAATATGAGTGGTATGCAATTAGGAAAAATATATAGTTTAGAAAAGACATTTGCAAATACGGGATTAACTGGGAAACTTGACTTGACGTGGGTTGATGCTACTAATCTTACGAGTGTTAGTAATTTTATTTCTGGTTCATCATTTACTGAGATAGATATGTCAGGTTGGCAATTAAATCAATTTAATTCATTATCTGGATTATTTTCTAATGTTACAAGTCTAAATACAATAAGTTTAAATAATTTTAATGGTCCTAATGTTACAGATATTTCTGGGATGTTTTCTGGTACTACTGGATTACAAACTTTGAACTTAGATGGAATTAAGCTTGGAAAAGTAGAAACTATAAATGGAATGTTTTCAGGTAGTGGATTAACAGGAAAACTTGATATGACTTGGTTAGACGCAAGTGAACTTACATCGGTTGGAGGAGCATATGCAGGCACTGTTCTTAGTGAGGTAGATATGTCAGGTTGGCAAGCTTCTAAACTTTCATCACTTTCAGGAATGTTTCAAGGTGCTACTAAATTAACGAAGATAAATATGAGTAATTCATCATATCCATCTTTAGAAGGAATTAGTTATGGCGTATTTTCTGGGGTAGGACTTAATTCATTACAAACTGTTGATTTATCGAATAGTGATTTTTCTAAGGTTACTTCAATGAGTAATATGTTTAACGGTAATGTAGCATTAACTGATGTAAATATTTCTGGAATAAAAACAGGTAGTCTTACTGATATTTCACAAATGCTTACAGGAACAACAGCTTTAACAAGTTTTGATTTTAAAAGTTTGGATTTATCAACTGTTACAAATATGATAGGTATTGTAAATGGTTCTGGTATTACTAGTGTTAATTTAGATAATGTTGATATATCAGCTCTTACAACATTAAATAGAGCATTTTATGGAGCAAGTAAGTTAAAAACATTTAGTATGAAAAATGCTAAGGCAGCGAATGTTACAGATATAATAGAAATGTTTCATGGTGCTAGTTTGCTTACTACTGTAGATATGTCTGGTACTGTTATGGATAAACTTGCACATACAGATTATTGGTTTAAAGATTGTTCTGCACTAAAAAATGTAGATATAAGCAGTGTTACTTTGTCAACTGATTTAGTTGAAGGGGAGGAGCAATCAAACGGATATTTATTTGAAAATGTGTCATCTGGATTAACAGTTAAGGTAAAAGATGCTAAGGCAAAGGAATTTGTAGATGCTCAGTTTGATTTTTGTGATATGACTGGTACAGCAACAATAGCATAGAGATAAAAGTTAATTTACAGTTTTTTTCTAGTAAATTAATGATAGATATAAATTATCTTTGAATATATGTCGAAATATGCTATTATATAGATAGTAGGAGGAGAATATGAGTAAGGGTAAAAGTAAAGATAGTAAAAGTGTGAATGTAAAAAAAGAAAAAAATATTAAGAAAACTAATAATAAAAAGTACAAAAATAATATTATGTATATTTTAATAGCAGTAGTAGTACTTTTAATAGTAATTTATCTAATTCTAAATAGTACTATTTTCTCTGCTAAGAGTTATGCTAAAAAATATGCAGAGGCGGTAGCAACAGGTGATAAAGTAAAAGAATATAAGTATGCTGGAGTTACTAATCAAAATGAATTTGTAAGTGAAAAAGAAATAGAAGAAACATATAAAAATAAAGTGCTAAGAAAAGTAGATAGTTTGGAAATTGTTTCAGAAAAAGAAGCAAAAAAAATTAAAGATGTTGAATTACCTAGTACTGGTAAAAATGAAAAATTGTTTGTTGCTAAATACAAATTAAAAAATAGTAAAAGTACAAGATATTTAGTTATAACTTTAAAAAGGACTAATAATAAATATTTGATATTTAGTAATTGGAAAGTTGCTAATCAAGATTATTTTTCTGATAATGTTGTAGTAAAGATTCCTAATAATACAAAAGTTTATTTAAATAATAAGGCTTTGACTGACAACTATAAAATGGATAGTAATGATGCTGACTCAGTATCTTATGAAATTCCTAATCTAGCAAAGAAAAGTGTTTTATTACAATTAGAATTACAAAATGGAATAAAGATAGAGAAAACTATTAATCCATCAAGTAATAATGTTGTTGATGCTACTGATTTTTCTGGATATAAATTATCAAGTAGTTCTAGTAGTGCGTTAGAAAAAGTAGTTACTAACTTTTCTAATTTGTATGTATCTGGTGCGTTAAAAAATAAAGATTTTAATTCTATTTCTAAAGATAGTATATGGACTAAAGAGTTAATTGGAACTGATGATTTTAAAAACAATTATCAAACACTTATTGATAAGTATAAAACAAAAAAAGTTAGTAATTATAAAATTAAAAGCATAGATACTGCATCATCTTACATATATAGTTTTGATACCATCAAGATTAATGCTAATGTTAAATATTCATATAAACTAAATAAAAAGGAAAGAGAAAGAACTACAACTTTTGATATAGAAGTAAAAAATAGTGATAAACTTTATATTAATGGTTTTTCTATATATGGATTACAATATATGTTTTAAGAGGGAAACCTCTTTTTTTGATAATGTATTAAATTATCTAAAACTGAAAACTTTACAATTCTACTACTGGTGAATAATGCAATTTGAATAATTTGTTAAGGGAAAAAGATTAATTTAGATCTTTTTTTCTTTTCTTTTGTAAAAAGTACGA
>URHJ01000039.1 GCA_900547465.1 uncultured Mycoplasmatota bacterium
AGCCATTCTCCTGCTGGATGTATGTTTATTCCTAGTTTGAGGTGTTCGTTTAATAGTTCATATACTTGTTCTATTGTTTTGAAGTTTTCTATTAGATGTGGTACTGGATATGTGTCTTTTTGAGATTTTGTTGTTGTATTATGGCTTGATGCTATTTTTTCTAAGTGCTGTTCTAGTTGACTCTTTTCTAGCATTGTTCCGTTTATTTTTAATATTTTATTTTCAAACTTATTCCATTTGAATTTTTTACCTCTTTTTAATTTTTGATACATTTCTTCTATATATGTATTTCTACCATATAAATCAAAAATATTTCCTAATTCCTTGGCCATGAAATCAAATTTTTCTACCCATAACCATAAGTCTAAGTTTTTAACATGTTTTATATAATCTTCAACTATCTTTTTAAACTTATATTTTTTTGATAAGTAATTATAAAATAATGTAGTTCCACATTCTTCTATATCAATTACTACATTTTCGTAGTTTTTTGCAAACAGATGGGTTTTATGGTGATCAAATATTTTAAATTTATAAGCATAGCCACTTTCTTTTATTTTTTTATAGAAATTCTCACTTAGAGCTAAATCTGTTATATAAATATTTTGATATGAATTAAGATCTTCTTTTAATAGTTCTTCAACAAATTCGTCCATTTCATGTGGTTCTTTTAAAATATAATCAAATTCTACTTTAGTAAGTTTTAAAAGAATGACAGGACTTACTCCATCTATATCAGAGATATGTGATATTAATAAATCTTTCATTTTACTTCCTCCAAATATTTTTTCACTGGTCCATAGCTTCTTCTGTGTTCTTTTATAATTCCATATTTTTCTATAGCTTCTAAATGTTTCTTTGTTGGATAACCTTTATTATCTTTAAAATCATACATAGGATATTTTTTATCTAATTCATATAACATTCTATCTCTTGTTACTTTAGCAATTACACTTGCTGCTGAAATAGTAATGCTTTTTATATCTCCTTTTATAATAGAAGTAGTTGGAATATCTATATCTAGTGGCATAGCATCTATCAAGATATGTTCTGGTTTTATAGGACAGTTATTAATAGCTTCTTTCATAGCCAGTTTTGTTGCTTCATAAATATTTACTTCATCAATTATTTTCTCATCGATAATACCAATACCAATAGCTAGTGCTTCTTCTTTTATTTTAACAAATAGTTCATCACGCTTCTTTTCTGAAAGTTTTTTAGAATCTGTTAGCCCATCTAGAGAGAGACTTCCTTCTTCTGGTAAGATTACACAAGCTGCGACCACTGGTCCAACAAGTGGCCCTCTTCCTACTTCATCTACTCCACCTATTAAAGTAATCTTGTTTTCTCTTAATTTTCTTTCATAACGATAATTATCTTTAAGACATAATTCTAAATCTAGTTTCTTAATAAGTTTTTTATCAGCTTTTTTATTTTCTAATATTTTTAAATCTAGGCATGCCTCTAAGTTCATGAATTTATAACCATTTATAATAACTATTTTATCCTCGTCGAAAAAGTTACACCCTATTTCATAACAATCTTTATATTTTATCTCAGTGTTGAAATACCCTGTTTTGGTAGGCCATTCAATACTATTATAATATTCTTTACTACAACTTAAATCTATATCAGAAGTATCATCTATAATATCTTGAACAACTAAACTAGCTCCACTTATTATAATGTAATTGTTCTTATCTAAATCTAACTTATCTAGTTTTTCAAACACTTCTACTTTATTCATATTACCACCTCTATTATTATAACTAAAATTTCAAAAAAATAAAAGATGAATTATTTATCACCTTTTACTTATAATATTCAACTTATCTTAAAACATATAACGTACGCCGTAAGAATAGAAATCAGTAATAGTTAAGTCTTTATTTTCAGAATTTAAGTCTAATCTAATTGATGTAGATGAATTTCCTTCTTTTTTACTTCTTGATGAATCGTCTTTATACTTATAGCTATATTTTACTGTAGCTCTTACATTTATTTCACCATCGCTATCAATATATGAAGAAGAAGCGTCTATGCCTGTTACTTTGTAACTTTCAATTTGATCAGATTCATATCTTTTTACTAAGTCGTTGTAATAAGTATCGAATGAGGAAATTTCTAATATTTCTTTATCCCAAATTTTATTGTTTCTAACTTCACTAATATCTTTTTTACTTATAGCAGCACTGACATAACCATCTAGGAAATTTTGAACAACAGTTTTTAACTTTTTACTAGAATCTTTAGTTAGTTTGTATCCATAAGTTCTTGTTGTGTTAATATCTTCTTTTGAATATACATTCTTACTATCTTCTAGAACAAGTCCATTTTTTAGTGTTATTGTAATGTTTACTTTATCTTTTAAGATACTTGGTATTTTATAAACATTTTTTGTCTTTGAAGATTTACTTTTATCTAAGTATTTACTAGATAATTTTACACCTTCTACTGTGACTGTAGTATTTGGATCTGTCTCTACAGTTACGTCTTCAGCAACAACATCATCACCTAAAGCTTTCCAATTATTAAATATACCATATTTTTTATGACTTGCTTTTGAAATACTGACTGTTACATATTCACTCTTTTTACTATCTGATGTTAAGTATTCAAATGTATATGATTTAGTTAAACCACTTTTTTTGTCTGTTTTTTCTTTCAAAATATCTTCTACAAACTTATCAATAGTACTAGAACCAGTAGAACTTAGTTTTTCTAGTTCACTATCTTTTAACATTCTAATTTGTTCAATATTCTTTTTCTTTTCATCTTTATATTTGTTTTTTACTATATCCTTAGTTATAAAATCACTAGTTCCATAAACATCGGCATATTCAATTTGTGATACATAATCATTTTCTATCACTGATTTTGCATATTTAGTTGCGAATGATTTAGCACTAAATACAGTAGAGTTGACTATAAGATATACTACTAATAAGAATACTATTATTCCTACAATTATAACTGGTAATTTGTTCTTTTGTAAGAATTCTTTTAGATTATTATTGTTCTTTTTACTTGTGTTAGATTGCTTATTTTCCTTTCCATTCTTAGTTTCTTTTGTTTCGTTAGTTTTACTAGTCTTAACCGCTTCTTTTATTTTTTCACCACAAGATTTGCAAAACTTAGCCCCCTTAGCATTTTTTGTCCCACACTTCGAACAAAACATATATACTACCTCCTACTTCTATAGATTATAAATCTATATCTTTATATTATATGCAATAAGGTGTTAGGTCAAGAAAAAAATAGGTTATTTTTCTAACCTATCTAATGTAACATTACCAAGATATCCGTTTTTTAAGTCATTTACGATAATTGTTGCGACTTTTTCGTAGTCAGCTACTCCACCTTTAGTTAAAGCACCACGTTTTTTACCAATCACATCAAAAGTTTCTATAAAGTCTTCATCTAGTTCAGTAATACCATATCTATCTTCAAGATTTTTAGGGTATAGTTCCATCATTTTCTTTAAAATAAAACATGATAAATCCATATTATCTAGTATTTCTTCTTTTATTGAGGAAAAAGCTGCTAAAACATGGGCGTTTTCTTGATTTTCGATTTTTGGCCATAGTATTCCTGGTGAATCTAGTAGTTCTATATCTTTATTGATTCTAATCCAAGATAAGCTCTTTGTAAAACCTGGTTTGTTACCTACTCCAGCTGATTTTCTACCGATAAGTCTATTTATTAGAGTTGATTTACCAGCGTTAGGAACACCTACTATTAAGGCACGCAAACTTCTAGGTTTAAGTCCTTTATTTAATCGCTTTTGATTTTCTTCTTTCATTATTTCTAGACTCTTATCGATTATTTTATTTGTATCTTTTCCATTCATTAAATCAACTGGTACTACAACATAGCCTAAATCTTCATAGTATTTAATAAACTTATTAGTTTCTTCTTTATCACAAATATCATATTTAGTCATTATAAGAATTCTTCTTTTATTACCAATCAATTCATCAATATCTACAATTTTAGAAGATATTGGCATACGAGAATCAATAACTTCATATACAATATCAATTAAGTTTAATTTTTCTTTTATTTCTCTTTTTGTTTTGGCCATGTGGCCTGGGTACCAGTTGATACTCGTTGATGGTAAACTTTTTGTATCTTCGTTCATTTTTTTAT
>URHJ01000040.1 GCA_900547465.1 uncultured Mycoplasmatota bacterium
TAGTTTTCAAAGATCATTTCTTTACAACTTTTCAAGTTGCATTAATAATATATCAACTTTGCTTTAATATGTCAATAACAAATTTAACTTTTTTTATTTAAATTCAATTTATTTTCGACTTTTTTTGCAAGTTGCTTCACTAATATATCAATTATATTTTATAAAGTCAATAACTTTTTTCATTTTTTTGAAAATTTTTCATTTTTTATCTTAATACAAAAAAATGCTTATTTCATAAAGCATCATTTACACATTTTTTTATCCTTATATATTTCATAGTAGTGTTCAACAGTACCTGGTTTAAAAGCAAGATCCTTGTTTCTAGCATGTTCAATCAAATCTGACAATTCCTCTTTTAAAATCATATCTAATGTTTTGGAATATCCCATTAAACTTTTATGATATTTGTATTCACCACAATCAAGCACTTTAAAGGAACCATCTGGAAATACCCTTAAATCCAAATCATAATCAATATATTTTATAGCACCGTCTTCTATTATATATGGTGATGCTATATTACAGTAATAATAGATACCATCTTTCTTGTATTGTCCTATTATGTTATACCATTTGTCTTTGAAAAAATATAATACTGCTGGTTCTTTTGTATGCCATGTTCTTCCATCTGACTCTGTTACTTTTGTTTTCTCATTTCCAAATATTAAATAATCTTTATGTATTTCTAATAAAACCGCTTCATCCCATGCTCTATGTATCTTACTATCATGCTTGTAGCTGTGGATAATGTACTTTTTTCCTATTTCTAGATTTTCCATGATTACTACCTCATCTCTGTTTACTAGTATAACTTTTTTATGTCTCTTTTTCAATTAAAAAAAGTAAGAAATGTTTTCTTACCTCTATTTTTCTGATTTTTTATTATTTGTTTTACTACTATTTTTCTTAGTACTACTCTTCTTTTTTTTATGTGTTGTTTTTTTAGTTGTTGTTTTCTCATCTGGTTCTTCTACTATTTCAGCTTCTACAGTTTCACTGTCTAATATAACTTGAAATTGTTCAACATTTTTCTTTATTATGTATGTTGATATAAAGTCTAAGACTGCATAAACTGAGATAAATACACCAACTATTCTCATAATCCATACTGCACCAGCAAATGGATTAAATAATAGTACAACTCCACAAATAGTACTTATTATAGCAATAATCATTGTTGCCTTCCAAATATCATTGTTAGCGTTTTTTAGATTAAATGCACATTGTATTTTTAATGCGCTGTTTATTATAATTGCTATACCTAATATTATTGGAATAATACTAGCAATTGCATGAGGATTAGTAATTATCAAAATTCCAAGTATTACAGAAACTATCCCGTATAAAATATCTAAGTCTGTTGCATCGATTCCTTTTGTATTGATTGATATATATCTTATTAATGCAAATACACCAGCAGCTATTAAAACAGCTCCTATAATATAAGATATTGTAGTTATTGTAGCTTCTGATTGGAATATTAGTAACATTCCTAGAAAAAATAATAAAATTGATGTAAATATTGATGATTTTCCAAATCTTTTAATATCCATAGACTCCTCCTATTCTTTAAGCTTGCTTTAGCTTATATAGTTAGTATACCATAAACTTATAATTTTGTAGAAAAAATGTTATTTTTTTTCGATTAAGAATGTTAATAAAGATTCAGGTGTTTTGTTTCCTTTTATTATTTCATAAATAAGATTGATAATTGGAATATTTACTTGTTTATCATTTAGTAGTTGATATATTGACTCTAAAGTGTAATATCCTTCTACTGTTGTTTCTTTTAGGTATTTTTCTAATTCATCTTGACTAAGTCCTTCTCCAACTTTTTTTCCAAATGAAAAGTTTCTACTTTTTATACTTGTACAAGTTAATAATAAATCTCCAAATCCAGCATAGCTTAGTACTGTCTTTTCGTCTGCATTAAAGGCATTTAGAATTTCTTCCATATCGTGTAATGCCTCTGTAAGTAACAATGCTCTTGTTGAGTCGTTTGCATTTAGGCCATCTAACATACCTGATGCTAGGGCTATAACATTTTTTATAGAACCACATATCTCAGTTCCTACTATGTCTTTGGTACATCGTAGTTTTATATATGAATTTTCAAGTGTTTTTCTCACTACTTCTTCTGTTTTTTCACTTTGTGTAGCTAGCGACAAACCTATTGGTTTTTTAGTTATAATATCTTTAGCAAATGATGGTCCTGATATGACTGCTAAATTTTTTGTTGATATCTTTTCATCAACTATTTGATGAATAAATAATCCTGTTTTTTGTTCTATTCCTTTAGATGCAATTAAAATATGTTGATTATCTGTTATATATTTTTTTAGATTTTCCACTAGGTCACGAACGAATGCTGCTGGGATAACAATGATTAGTAATTCTGCTGATGTTGCACATTCTTCTATGTCAGTTGTTAACTTTATATTTTCTGGTAACTTAAAGTTTGGTAATAAAACTTCATTTTTTCTTGTTTTTTCTAAATTATCTTTTTCATCTTCAAACTTTGTCCACATAGTTATTTCCTTGTTGTTATCATTTATAATAGATGCTAGGGCCATACCATAGGCACCTGTTCCAAATATTCCTACTTTCATATTTTCATCTCCTAATTAATTTCTGGTGTTTGAGTAGCGGGTAAAATTTGAATAAAGGTGTTTCCATCATTTACTTTTACCTCTGTACCATCTTCATAAGTATATTTTGTTTTTGATGTTCTTGTATCTTTTTCCCATTTTATTGGTAAGGCATAACCGTTTGTAATGTAATAGCCTGAACCATTTCCTTCTGTTTCCAAATCTTGTCTTCCGTCGTTGTCAAGTAACTTGTTAAATACTTGTTCAACAATGATATTTTTATAGTGTAGTTGTTGGTCTGTTGACTTGTCAGTGTGTGGTTTTCCATTCATTGATCTTAAATAGTATTTGTTTTCTGAATCATAGGTGTAACTTACTGTTTGATAATTTGAATATTTAAGACTAACTGAATTAGCTAGTAATCTATTGTCTTCTTCTCCGTCTGCTGGATCTTTAAAGGTTATTTCTTTAACACTATAGTTTAATAATTTCCAATCTTTTGTTGTTGTTTTATAATTCATCTTTTGTGCAGTTTCATATATTTTTTCTGTACTTGTAAAAACATTATGTGGTGCTTTTATTGTTTTATCTCTCCAATATGCAGAATTTGACGTTAGTCCATTTACATTATTTATACCTAAAGCTTTTATATCTTTTTCGGCATATGTACTCCAACCATAATGTGCGTATATAGCATCACTTTCTGAAGAAAAATCTAGGAAGTAATGTCTTGAACTACGAACTGGCCCTATTTTTGCCACATCTTTATCTTTATATAAAGCCATTATTCTAGTAAGGCCTCCCTCAACTATGATTTCATAGTTAATATAAGAGTCTTGTAGTCCTTCGTGTGCATTATTTCCAACGTTATTGTCAATCATGACAGCAATAGGCCTTTGATTACTATTCTGATCTACTATTTTTAGTTGTGATGTTTCTTTTTTTGCGGCTTTTTTTGGTTCTGGTGTTGAAAGCATTAGATAGTATCCAATAATGCCAGCAATACATAAGACAAATATTATACAACAAATTGTTATTATTCTTTTGTCCTTTTTGTTCATTTTTCTTTTTTTCTTATTTTTGACCTTCTTTTTCATATTTATTACACTCCTTATATTTAATAAATACCCTTGAATCTTTCATTTATATATGTTATACTTTTTTTGTCAACTTTTTAGGGGATTAGTTAAATGGTATAATAATGGTCTCCAAAACCTTTGTTATAAAAG
>URHJ01000041.1 GCA_900547465.1 uncultured Mycoplasmatota bacterium
GTGATGATGTTATAACAAAGAACTATTAATTAAACAAATCGTACTTTTTACAAAAAAAAAGAAAAAAAGATCTAAATTAATCTTTTTCCTTTAGTCAATTATTTAAATTGATATCTATTTACTATATAGAAATAGCAATATTCATAGTTTATCTTCTTTTTATAATTCCTAGGTTTGCAGCATCACTTTCACTTCTATAGATTTCATCAGCATCCATGCCTTCCCAAACTGCTTCAATACCACCTTCGTTGTATAGTTCTAACATCTTTTCGTTACTGATTTGTTCTCTTTGCATTTTAATAGGTTCAACCTTCCCATATAAAAATTCATCTTCATAATATTCCCATTCATCTTTATCCAGTCTATCATTTCGATAATCTTTTTGAAAATTAACATAGTTTAAACAGCTTTCAATTTCATCTTTATTTTGAGTATTCTTATCTTTTAACTGTTTTTTTAAAATATTTCTAAATTCATTTTCCCATACTACTACTTCTCTTATATTATGGTAATTTTTTCTAAAATGCATTGATAATTCATTATCTATCATTTTTAAATTTTCATCTATTTCTAATGTTGATTGTCCAGCGTTTTTTCTTTCTTCATAAATTCTACTATAACCCACATATTCATTTAAAATACTTCTTAACCCTCTTATTGTCCTTCCGTTATTCAATACTGTATCATCTTTTATAGCATCATTTAAAATATATCTATCATCAAGTGAAAGTTCTTTTAAGGTTTTCCTGGGATTTATAAGATATTTTCTAGATACATTATTTGTAGCAAGTGTCTTAATATATTCAATAAAGTCAGCTAAGTAGCTGGTGCCTTCTAAAACAATGTCCTCACTTTTCCCTTTTTTGTGTTGTTCTTTCTTCTTGATATCTCTCTGTTCTTTTTTGATTCTTATTTCAGAAGTGATTCTAGTTATAAATTTATCATTATAGATAACAGGTATTTCTTTTATTTTTAAACTTTTCTTATTTGATATTGTAATTGTTATTGGTTTACTTTCTTGCTTATTTTCAATATAGTGATTCTGATATTCATCTTTAGATAATTCTTCTATAAATGATTTTTCATCTTTATATAAAGAGGTTAAAAAATCTAGTTGTTCTATTCTAAAGCTACCTACTTTTACCCTATCATCAATATTAAATAAAAATTTTTGTCTGTTTTTTACCTCACCGTTATTTCTTCTAAAGTTTCTTCTTAGGTTTTCAAATGATTCATTCCACATGTAATACATAATAGCCTCCTACTTGTTAATAAAATTATATCATAAGAAAAGAGAAAATCAATTTTTTTCTCTTTCATAATCACATTCACTGCATTTTATTTTTCCGTTTTTTTCTACTAAGTATTTACCACATTCTGGACATTTTTCATCTATTGGTAAATCCCATGATGCAAACTTACATTTTGGATAATGATTACAGCCGTAGAAGATTTTACCTCTTCTTGTTTTCTTCTCTATAACCTTACCATCACAAAGTGGGCAATCCATTATTTCTTTTTCTTCTTTTATTTCTTTTTTGATATATTTGCATTCTGGATAGTTAGAACATGCTGTAAATTCTCCATATCTACCCTTTCTAATAACAAGCGGATTACCACATTCTGGACATTTTTCTCCTGTTTCTTCTGGAGCTTTCTTTTCCATTTCATCAAAGGCGTTTTTCACTCTAGGTTCAAATAACTTATAGAAATCTTCTAAAACTTTATTCCATACAGCTTTTCCATCAGCAACTTTATCTAGGTCTTCTTCCATTTCTCTTGTATATTCAACATTTATTAAATCGGAGAAAAACTCTTGTAATTTATCAGTTGTTTCTATACCTATCTCTGTTGGTTTAAATTTCTTTTCTACTAATTCTACATAACCTCTTTGCTTTATTGTATCAATAGTTCCAGCATAAGTTGATGGTCTACCAATACCTAACTCTTCCATTTCTTTAATTAATTTAGCTTCTGTGTATCTAGCAGGTGGTTTTGTAAAATGTTGTTCTTTTTCTACTTTATCTGTTTCTTTAACTTCTTTTTCCTTGAAATTAGGTAATATTTTATCTTCACTTGACTCATAGTCTTTATAAACTTTTAAATAACCATCAAAGATTAAAACTTGTCCAGTTGTTTTAAATTTATATTCATTATTATTAAGAATGACTGTTGTTTGGTCCACTTTTGCATCAGCCATTAGAGATGCTAAAGTTCTTTTATAGATTAGGCTATATAACTTAAATTCATCATTTGATAAATACTCTTTTACTTTTATTGGTTCTCTTAGGATACTTGTAGGTCTTATAGCCTCGTGAGCATCTTGAACGTTTTCTGTTTTTTTAGATTTCTTAATATATCCAGTATACTCTTTACCATAATTCTCTATGATGTATTTATATGCTGGCTTTGTAAATTCTTCACTTAAACGAATAGAATCTGTTCTCATGTAAGTAATTAAACCAACTGCTTCACTACCTAGGTCAATACCTTCGTATAGTTTCTGAGCGATTGACATTGTTTTTTTTGCAGGAAATCCTAATTTAGTAGATGCCTCTTGTTGTAAAGTACTAGTAATGAAAGGAAATTTACTTTTTTTGTTTTTAGCTTTTTTTTCAACGCTTTCAACAATATATTTATCGGATAATGAATCAATTACTTTGTCACAATCTGCTTCTTTTTTTAATTCGATGTCTTTATCCTTGTATTTAAACAAATTAGCTTCAAACTCATTAAAAATTGATGTTATTGTCCAATATTCTTCAGGATTAAATGCTTCTATTTCTCTTTCTCTATCTACAATTAATTTTAAGGCAACACTTTGAACACGACCTGCAGATTTGGCACCTATTTTTGATTGTAATAATTTAGAAAGTCTGAAACCTATTATTCTGTCTAAAATTCTTCTTGTTTCTTGGCTTTTTACCAAATTATCATCTATAACTGTTGGTTTATTGATTGCTTCTAATACTTTATCATGAGTTATTTCATTAAATAAAACTCTTTTATAATTTTCATCTTTTATACCTAATGCATCTTTTAAATGCCAAGCAATAGCTTCTCCTTCACGGTCAGGATCGGATGCTAGGTATACAATATCACTGTTTTCAGCATCTTTTTTTAGTTCTGTAATAGTTTTCTTTTTGCCTTTTATAGGAATATAATTTGGTTTAAAACCATTTTCAATATCAACTCCTAGACCATATTGACCTGTTGTTGCGAGGTCTCTTATATGACCTTTAGATGACACAACTTTATAATCATTACCAAGATATTTTTCTATTGTTTTACTTTTTGAGGGACTTTCCACAATCACTAAATGCTTTTTCATACTTTCACTCCTTGCTTATACATTTATACAAATTAAATTTATTTTTGTCAATAAAATTTATTCATCTTATCTATATTATAGTATTGTTTTCTATTTTTTCTACATTAATTTAAAAAATAGAATAAATTATTCTATTCTGGTATTTCTTTTATCTTGCAATCCTTAAATATATTCTTTAAAATACTTTCCTTTACTTCTTCTTCAATAGGAGCACCACCTGCTTTTTTATGTCCTCCACCATTTAATTTTTGAGCCAATATGGAAATATCAATATCCTTTTCTGTTCTTAAGCTTAGTCCTCCTGACATATTAATCATAACAACTAAATCCAGTTCAGGGTGAATGCTTGATAAATAATTTCCTAATTCACTTCTCAAGTTCGACAGTAAATGGTAAAATCTCGTTGGCAAATGGAGAATCTGAAATAAG
>URHJ01000042.1 GCA_900547465.1 uncultured Mycoplasmatota bacterium
TTTTGAAATTTGCCTGCACCTCTGGGTCGGTGCTATTCATAGCTTCATCAATCGTTGCTTCAATATTTTCCCGTACATCAGCTAATGACATACCGCCAGCCTTTGCACCTGCCTTTAATGCTTTTTTAATATCTCGTTTTTTTAACCCTATCATTCGAACCAACTCCCTAAAATGAGTTAATCTTCTTTTTCAAAAATTAAATCAATCTTTCGCATACAACCTTTTGCGTCAATTTCTGTAGGTATAAAACCAACATAGCGATACCCATTTTCTGCATAGCTATTTATAACTTTCTTATGTTTATCGGTGCAAAGGAACACAACACCTTTCGCAGTATAATCAATTTCTAAATATTCATATTTTTTCATTTTTCCTCATTTCCTTTCTCTTTCATATTTTCTCTACGCTTTTTGATTGCCTTATTTCTTAAAGGAATACCAACACCCAATATCAATCCTACTACCAAAATAGTCAAGTCCATAAGCACACCTCTCTTTTCTAAAACTCTTTTTTCTTTAGTATTGTTAAGCTAATAAGATAGGAGATACCTAAAATAACAACTGAAAACAATAAAAATAATATTATATATACTAGTGGCTCAAATTTAGGTAATTTATTTATTAAGACATATAAATCTATTCCTAAATATTCAGTAGTTTTTATAAGAAGCAGTCCTATAACAAATATAAGTCCCATTACACCTATGATAGCAATTCTTCCTTTTTCTCCACCAAATTTCAAGATAAGAGGAAGCATGATTGATAAAATCAATAAAATAGTAGGAAATAAAGAACCTGCTGTTAAAAAAATTTCATTAAAACTGCCTGTTTTTGTAATACCAATAGCAACTAAACTAATAACAGTTCCCAACAACAAAAACATTATTCCTGAAATCAATCCAAAAATATATTTTTCCAGTACATAATCTTTTCGTGTTATCGGTAAAGAAAATAAAAAGGCATTTCCATTATCAAATTCATCATAGCTAATTGAACTCAATGAGAATAATGCCCCCACAAAACCTAAGAGACCAATCGGAAACGAAGTCCCCGGAGATACTATTATCATTATTATAGATATAGCAGTAATAGCCATAAAGAAGTTTTTCTGTCCTTTCAGCAATTTAAAATCTTTAATCAATAAACCTTTCATTATTCAACACCTCTAATCATCATTGTTATTACTTCGTCTATATTTCCTTTTTCAATCGCCATTTGAGGATAATTTTCAGCATAATATTGTTTTTGATTAGTTAAACAACTATATCCATAGCTTTCTTTTTTGGTACGTAAAATATATTGTCTATCTAATTTGGAATATTCTTCTTCATCAACTTTAAGTAGTGCATAATCGCTTAGTAAAACATCAGTATCTTCGTGCATAATTACTTTTCCTTGATGTATCATATAAAGGTCATCACATAAAGTTTCTAAATCACTGGAAATGTGAGAACTAATTAAAATAGAGCGTTCTTCGTCTTTTTCTATAAAATCTCTTAGCATTTCTAACAATTCATCTCTAGCTATTACATCTAATCCCGCCGTTGGTTCATCAAGAATTAACAACTTTGCATTGTGTGAAACAGCAACTAAGACTTTTACTTTCGCTTTCATACCAGTTGAAAAATCTTTTATTCTTTTATTTCGTGGAAGCTGAAACTTTTTAACTTGTTCTATAAAAAATGATTTATCAAAATTTTGATATAAATTATCAATAATAGGAATAATATCATTGATTGTTAAATATCCACTAAAGCCAGAGTCCGAAAGAACTACTCCCAAATCTTGCTTGTCTTTTGCAGTAAAATCTTGTAATGACTTTCCAAGAATATTGATAGTTCCACTATCAAAGGAAATTAGCCCTAAAATAGCTTTAAATGTTGTGCTTTTTCCTGCACCATTTTGACCAATCAAACCAGTTACATGACCTTTCTTTACTTCAAGAGAACAATCAAGCGAAAAGCTTTCATAACTTTTTTTCAAATGCTCAATTTTTAACATATCTAACCCTCCAAAATTAACTCAAATAGTTTTTTTATATCTTCATCACTGATACCGTAACATCTGCCTTTTTGAATAATTCGTTCTAAATCACTTTCTAATTCCTTTTTCTGTTCCTCTAATAAAAGCTCTGTATTTGTAGCAGTAACATATGTTCCTTTTCCATGAATTGTTACCGTAAACCCCTCGTTTTCCCAATGTCATTAACTTAAAAGCAGAAGATATTTATTCCTAAAAGGATTAGA
>URHJ01000043.1 GCA_900547465.1 uncultured Mycoplasmatota bacterium
CTTTTATAGGTATTATTCTTATTATTTTTTCTATATCATTTTTAGGTGTAAATGATAAATTAGTGAAATCTTTATTCGGTATAACTTCATAATAATTAACATCATACATTTCTTTTAATTTATTAACATAATTTTCTATTTCAATTCTAGTTCTAAAACCATTATGTGCTACAGGTATGGGAAATTTATCCTCATCCATAAACATAAATAAATCAAGCGGCGTGTCATAATTATTATGATAATCAATTAAGTCATAATAAAATGAGTTTCTTAAATTTAATTTTTTTATTTCTATTTTTGTACCTAACTTTTCTATTTCTATGTCATCAATATATTTAGAAATTAGTTTTTGTTTATTTGTTTTATCTAAATAATTCCAACGAACAAACAAATCAATTATATTTTCAGGGTGAAGATAATCTTCTATTTCTTTTTTATCTTTAATAAGCAATAAATCATCCATAGTAAAGTTTAAATTTTCATATTGTTTGCTATCTTGCTCTTGTTTTTCTAGTACTTGTCTTTTATATTCTATTTGTTTTAATTCATTATCAAATTCATCCAGTTTAACTATACCTTTAATGTATGCTGTTTTAATCCTATCTTTTTCTTTATCTAGTTCTTTTAATTCCTTTTTATAATCTATTTTATTATAATCAAGTTTTGACTTTATAAAAGGCGTATAATAGTCGTTAAATAGGTCATCTATATAAACAAGTGCTAATAGTTCTAAAAGAATCAAATCTTCAATAGAATCTTCTTTTAAATTAATTTTACAATGATTACATTTATAGTAGTAATACTTTTTATTAAGTTTCTTTTTAACACTAGCTTTACCACCAAAATAATTACCACATTTAGAACATTTTAATTTGTTAGTAAAAAGATATGTTGAAGTTCTTTCATAGTGTCTTGCATTTCTTAATTTTTGATATTGACAAGATTCCCATTTATCTTTATTAACTAAAGGTTCAACTACATTTTCATAATATGTTGGATGTTTAGTTCTTTTACCATGAATATAATCACCTTTATATATTTCATTAGATAATATCTTTTGAATAGTAGAATCTCTCCAAGTTTTACCTAAAACATTTTCTTTATTGTAGATGTTTGCTATTTTTTGGTGACTTTTACCTTCTAAATATAAATCAAAAACTCTCACTACAATATCTTTTGTAAGTGGATTGGGAACTAACTTTTTATTTTCTCTTTTATAACCCAGTGTAGTTCTACTTGGCAAGTGTCCTTGTTTAATTGCACCTGCTAATCCGACTTTAGTTCTTTCAGAACATTTTTCTATTTCATTTTGACTTACACTAGTCATAATTCTCATAACCATTCTGCCATTTGAAGTAGTAGTGTTAGATTCATCAGCTAGACAATCGATATCACACTCTAAATCATTAACTATTTTCATTAATTTTTCAATATCATAAACACTTCTAGTAAGTCTATCAAGTTTAAATGCTACAATTACATTAATATTCTTGCTTTTTATATCCTCAAGCATTTCTTGATATGCTGGCCGTTTATCACTTTTAGCACTGATTCCTGCATCTTTATAAACTTTAAATATTTCATATCGTTTAAACTTACAAAACTCTCTTAATCTTTCTTCTTGTTCTCCTAAACTAAAACCTTCACGAGCTTGATCCTCTGTACTGACCCTAATGTAAATACCTGCTATTTTATTTTCTTTATTCATATTTTTTAAATATCTCCTTTCATATGTTTGGCATCTTAAATGAGAAAAGTTAAGTCTAAAATTTTAAAAAATTTAAATATGCTTCTCATATGTTTGGCACTTTAAGCTTGAAAAGTGTAGTCTAAAATATAGATATTTTAAAAGACACCTCTCACTTGTTTGACATTTTAAAGTTAATTTTACGAAGTCTAACATTTAAAAAGATTTTTAATGACTATTTATATAATCTTCTAAATCTTTAAATACTATTTTGTTTTTAAATGTATTTACATAAACATTATCACATTCATCAAACATTAGGTATTTATTATTCTTAATAACTATAATATGTGGCATAACATAAGCAACATTTGTA